>CAYZPT010000221.1:0-1637 GCA_964480285.1 uncultured Bacteroides sp. | reverse complement strand
CGTGAGTCTATGGAAAAAGGCGTTCTTGCAGGTTATCCGATGGTTGGCGTTAAAGCTACACTGTTTGACGGCTCATATCACCCGGTTGACTCAAGCGAAATGAGCTTTAAGATGGCAGCTTCAATCGCGTTTAAAAACGGTATTCCTCAGGCGGGTCCTGTGCTTCTTGAACCAATCGTAACTCTTAATGCAATCTGTAACGATGAAGCTATGGGCGACGTAATCGGCGATATCAACAAGCGTCGAGGCAGAGTGCTCGGTATGAATCCTACAGGCGACGGCATGCAGGAGATTATTGCTGAAGTTCCTCAGGCTGAAATGACAACATTCTCAACTTCAATGCGCCAGATGACGCAGGGCAGAGGCTCATTTACAACTGAGTTTGCAAGATATGAGAGATGTCCTGAGCACATTACCCAGAAAGTTATCGAGGACGCTGCTAACGAGGAGTAATATATTATGGAAGTAATTAAGCGCCTTAAGAATATCTCAATAGCATCACTGATATTAGCATTTGTATTCGGTGCAATATTCATTGCATTTCCTGCTGAAGTAATGACGTATATTTCGTTGTTCATCGGTGCGGCAATGATAATTGTAGGTATTGCAGCAATTATTAATTATTTCCGTTTTCGCAAACCTGCAATTTCGCTTGTAGGCGGCATATTTATGATTATTCTCGGAATAGTCGTATGCACGAAATATGAAGAGATTATCAAGCTGATTGTTGTTCTTCTCGGTATATTCCTGCTGACTTCAGGCATATTTAACTGCTACGCAGCAATTAAGGTAATTGTAGCAAGCTTCTTTATGGGCTGGGTTACGCTGTTCCTTTCGGTTGCAACATCTGTACTTGGTGTTATTGCAATCACCAAGGCAGGCCCTGCTTCAGAGAGTCTTGTACAGTTCATCGGTGTTGCGCTTATTGTCTATGCTGTTCTTGAATTGTTTGCATTCTTCTCAGTCAAAGCGATGTTGAAGGACGTTAAAGAAGTTGTAAACGATGCGGCTGAGAGTGTTCGCGATGTTGCCGACCGTATCAATGAAGCGGCAAGCATTGCCGATGCTGACGATTCCGAGGGCATCGAAACAACAGGCACTATCGTTGAAGATAACGATGATTAAAATCTAATAACTAATCACCTCACTGTTTCATAGAATAAACTATGACAGGTGAGGTGATTTTTTGTTTTATTTAGTTAAAGTAGGCACAATTACCAATGCCCAGCGCTCAAAGCAAGCGCTTAAAAACAGAGGTTACAAGGCGAATGTATCGCGCGTTGAAAAGCCTAAAAAGGGCGACGGCTGTGGTTATGCTGTGCAGCTTGATTGTGACGATATTGATAATGTGATTGCTATAATTGAAAGAGAAAATATAGAAGTTCGCGGAGTAGTTGACTTATGATATATTTTGACAACAGTGCAACTTCTTATCCCAAACCGATAGGAGTATATCTCAAAACGGCTGAAGCGGAACTTTTATACTCATTTAACAGCGGGCGTGGAGGATACAGACAAAGTGTGAAAGCAGCAGAAAAGATATACTGCGTGCGTAAAAAGGTTGCAGAAATGTTTAACCTTGACCCGAACGGCGTAATATTTACAAAGAATTGCACCGAAGCGCTTAACATTGCCAT
>CAYZPT010000220.1:0-1641 GCA_964480285.1 uncultured Bacteroides sp. | reverse complement strand
ATCATTCTGCCCTTCGTCAGCGGATGGCAACATCTCAACAACCGCATCATTGACAATACGGATGTATTCATTCATTTTTTCCATCATTTCAGGTCCGTACATAATATCAGTCCTTTTTAATCTCCGTGATTTTTGCCTTTGCTTCGTTCAGTTTTTTAGTGCAGAAGGCAGTGAGCTTTGTGCCTTCTTCAAACAGAGCGAGAGATTCATCAAGAGAAACCTCGTTTTTTTCAAGAACAGAAACTATTTCATCAAGACGATCTATCGCCTTTTCATAAGTCATATTTTCCATAATCAGTCCTCCGTAACTTCGGCAGAAATGCTACCGTCAGAGAGTGTAATATCAATCTTGTCTCCTGCAGATACATCGCTTGCGGAAGTAACTACTGTGCCGTTGAATTTGGTAACTGAGTATCCGCGCGATAAAACAGCAAGCGGGCTGAGCGCATTCAAGGCTCTCACCGAGCCGACCAGCTTGCTTTCAGCCTGAGTTATAATTGCCTTATACGCCAAAAGAATCATTGCATATGTGTTATTAACATTATCGTAAAGCGAATTATAATATACGTCCGTATCTGAAAGTGGCGAATTGTTTTTTATTGAGTCGAGTTTATTCTCTCTGCGCTCGGTATTAACAAGCATAATGTCATACAAAGCGTTAGAGAGATTAGCAACGCGCTGCTTTTCCGAGGAAATGTCAGGCACTGCAAGTTCAGCCGCTGCGCTTGGTGTAGGCGCGCGAAGATCAGCAACAAAATCACATATAGTTGTGTCTGTTTCATGACCTACCGCAGAGATTATCGGCGTAGTGCAAGCATAAACTGCTCGCGCAACCTCCTCTGTATTAAATGCCCACAAATCCTCAATTGATCCGCCGCCTCTGCCGACGATGATAGTATCAATACCTTCCATACTATCAAGCATTCTCAGGGATTTAACAATGTCTGGTGCTGCAAGATCGCCCTGAACAACAGTCGGGCAAATCACAATTTCCGTAAGCGGAAAGCGGCGTGAAATAACGTTCTTAATATCCTCAACAGCAGCGCCCATATTAGATGTAACAACGCCAACCTTACGCGGATATTTGGGTATTGACCTTTTATGTGAAGCGTCAAACAGACCTTCCTGCTCAAGCTTTGACTTAAGCTGCTCAAAAGCAACCTGTAAGTCACCTACGCCGTCAACCTGCATATCACGCACATAGAGCTGATACACGCCGTCACGCTCATAAACGCCGACCTGACCAAAGCAGACGACTTTCATTCCGTTTTCCGGCTCAAAGCGCAGTCGGTAGTTGTCACCCGAGAACATAACGCACTTAAGCTGGCTTTTTTCGTCCTTGAGCGTAAAGTACATATGTCCGCGGTTGTAGTGCTTGAAATTTGAGATTTCGCCTTTGATATACATATTCCTGATATGCGGTATCTCCTCAAGCAGCGACTTGATATACATATTCACTTGTGAAACTGTATACACACTCATAGTTATTCTGATTTAAGTTTTGCAAAGATTGCCGTGCCTGCCGCATTGTCAAGTGAGAATGAGGGCTCAGCAAAGCTTGCGCCGTATTTATTTATCATTCGTTCACGCAACATAGAATTCGATGACACGCCGCCAGAAAAAATAACAGGCAAGTTACCG
>CAYZPT010000219.1:0-1671 GCA_964480285.1 uncultured Bacteroides sp. | reverse complement strand
CCTGGCGGAAATCTGCACATCAAACGGCGTGCCAATTATCTCCTCAATGGGTACAGGCAACAAACTCGACCCGTCAAAGCTTGAGATAACTGATATCAGCAAAACGAGTTACGACGGACTTGCGCGCGTTATGCGTAAGGAACTCGGAAAGCGCGGTATAAAGCATCTCACCGTTGTGTATTCACCCGAACAGCCGGTAAAACCGGACAGCACAGACGTTGAGCGCCTGCTCGACGCTGAGGATCTGCAAAAGCGCACTGTGCCTGCTTCCTCGGCATTTGTGCCGCCTTGCGCGGGCTTGCTCCTCGCTTCAAAGGTTGTGCGCGACCTCGGAGGTGTCTGATATGGGCAGAGAACTCACAGATCTTCAGCTTATTGAACGATCAATCATTAAAAAGTACCGCAAAGAGATTTGGAATCCGTTCATTGAGGGCGTTAAGAATTACGAACTTGTGAACGACGGCGACAAAATCGCAGTCTGCATTTCCGGCGGCAAGGACAGTATGCTTATGGCAAAACTGATGCAGCAGCTTCAGCGCGTAAGCGATACAGATTTTGAACTCGTTTATCTCGTTATGGATCCGGGTTACAACGAGTCAAACCGTCAGCGCATTGAGGATAACGCAAAGCGGCTGAACATACCGATTACGGTGTTTGAAAGCCGCATTTTCGACGTTGCAAACAGCGTTGACGAGGGCTCGCCGTGCTACCTTTGCGCCCGTATGCGCAGGGGTCATCTCTATGCAAAAGCAAAGGAGCTCGGCTGCAACAAAATTGCGCTCGGTCACCATTTCACCGATGTTATTGAAACCACGCTGCTCGGTATGTTTTACGGTTCGCAGATTCAGGCGATGCTGCCCAAGCTGCACTCAACAAATTTTGAGGGCATGGAGCTCATCCGCCCGATGTATTGCGTGCACGAGGATGACATAATCAGGTGGTGCAAGTATAACGACCTGCGCTTCATCCAGTGTGCCTGCCGCTTTACGGATAACTACACAAACAGCGGCGACGGTATCGGCAACAGCAAACGGCAGGAAATAAAAATGCTGATTAAGGAGCTTCGCAAAACGAATCCTGACATCGAGCATAACATTTTCAAAAGCATTCACGCCGTCTGCCTCGATACAATGCCCGGCTATAAAACAAAGGGCGAGTACCACTCGTTTATTGAAAATTATTAATAATTGAGAATGGAGAATGCAGAATGGAGAATTAAGGGTGCTTCGCACAGCAATTATATTATTGTCTGAGCAAAGCAAGTAACCAAAATTCTCAATTCTCAACTCTCAATTCTCCATTGATTAAGGAGATACATATGAACATCTGGCATGACATTTCACCAAAACGCATTAAAAAAGACCGCTTTTACGCTGTAATTGAGATTTCAAAGGGTGGCAAAAACAAGTACGAGCTTGATAAGGAAACCGGTATGCTCAAACTCGACCGCGTGCTGTTCACATCAACGCATTATCCTGCAAACTACGGCTTTATTCCGCGCACCTACGCAAGCGATAATGACCCACTCGATGTGCTTGTGCTGTGCAGCGAGATTATCCGTCCTATGACCATAGTTGAGTGCACACCCATAGGAGTTCTGATTATGGAGGACAGCGGCGCAAGGGACGAAAAGATTATCGCCGTTCCCGTTAACGACCCGAACTATAACGG
>CAYZPT010000218.1:0-1695 GCA_964480285.1 uncultured Bacteroides sp. | reverse complement strand
ACGTTGTACTCAGCCAGTTCCTCGGTATTTGCCCGTTCCTCGGCGTTTCGCGCAACGTTAAAACCGCTGCAGGTATGGGCGGCGCGGTAATCTTCGTAATTACAATCGCATCCGCTGTTTCAAGCCTGCTTTACAAATATGTGCTCGAAAAGTTTGACCTTACATACCTCAAAACAATCGCGTTTATTATGGTAATCGCGTTCCTTGTTCAGCTCGTTGAGCTGTTCCTCAAGAAGATGTCGCCCTCGCTTTATAAGGCGCTCGGCGTATTCCTTCCGCTTATCACCACTAACTGCGCAGTGCTCGGCGTAGCGCTGACAAACGTACAGAGCGAATACAACTTCCTCACAAGCGTTATCTCGGGATTCGGCACGGCAGTTGGATTCTGCATCGCTATTGTAATTATGGCAGGCGTGCGTGAGAGAACAGAACTCAACGACTTCCCCGAATCATTCAAGGGCACACCGGCAGTTCTTATGACTGCCTGCCTGATGTCAATCGCCTTTTACGGCTTCAGCGCGCTCAGCGCTATTGCATAAGGAGGTGCCGCAATGAATGTAAATGCTATTATTACCGCTGTTGTGGTGCTTTGTATTATCGGTATTATCATCGGTGTAGTGCTCAGTATTGCAGAAAAGGTATTCCACGTTGCAGTGGATGAAAAGGAAATTGCAGTGCGTGAAGAGCTGCCCGGTTCTAACTGCGGCGGTTGCGGATATGCAGGCTGCGACGCACTTGCAAAAGCAATAGCCGAAGGCTCTGCGCCCGTAAGCGGCTGTCCTGTCGGCGGAATGCCCGTAGCGCAGAAAATCGCTGCGATTATGGGGCAGGAAGTCGGCGAAATGGAGAAAAAAGTCGCATACGTAAAGTGCGACGGCACAAGCGAAAAGCGCGAGAGCGACTACAATTACTTTGGCATTGACAGCTGCGTATACGCTGCAAAGATGCCCGGCTCAAGCCCGTTTGCGTGCAAGTACGGCTGCCTGGGCTTCGGCTCATGCGTTAAGGCTTGCGACAAGGGCGCAATCCGTATCGTTAACAAAAAAGCTGTTGTTGACGAGGATTTGTGTATTGCCTGCGGCAAGTGCCTCAAGGTTTGCCCGCACAATCTGATTGAAATTATCCCCGCAAAGTCAAAGTACAGAGTACAGTGCTCATCCTGCTCACGCGGTAAAGATGTTAAAAATGCCTGCACCGCCGGCTGTATAGGCTGCGGAATGTGCGCAAGGAATTGCCCGAGTGACGCGATTGTGTTTGAGAATAACATCGCCCGCATTGACCAGAGCAAGTGCACTGCATGCGGACTCTGCGCAGAAAAATGTCCAGTGAAGATAATCAAAAAATATTAGTTTTAAGTATTAAGTGTTAAGCTATACGATGGGCGTTGCCAATACCCAATTATAATGGGTGCGGGTTCCCCGCCTTCAAGCTTAAAACTTAAAGCATAAAGCTTAAAACCAAAACAGTTTTTTATGAAAAAAGTAATTTCGATTACAATTTGCATATCAATTATTTTAACCCTCTGCTCCTGTAGCGGAGGGTTTAAGCGCTTTGAAAAAAGCTACGTAGACGTATTCGATACGGCGTCAAACATAGTTGCATATGATATTAGTCAGAAAAACTTTGACGAGCGCTGCGATAAACTTCACAAGCAGCTGCTAAGATACAACAACTTATTTGACATTTACAAATCAC
>CAYZPT010000217.1:0-1696 GCA_964480285.1 uncultured Bacteroides sp. | reverse complement strand
TCCATTCTCCATTTTCAATTGTTAAGATGAACGGAATAATTTGTATCAACAAACCCACTGACATCACTTCTTTCGGAGTTGTTGCTAAGGTGCGCGGCATTATGCGGCAGAAGAAAGCGGGGCACACCGGAACGCTCGACCCTATGGCGACGGGAGTTTTGCCTGTTATGCTCGGCGACGCAACACGCTTTTTGAACTATTTGCCCGACAGCGATAAGGGTTATCGCGCAACCTTTGTGCTCGGCAAAACCACTGACACGCTCGATATTACCGGCGAGGTTCTGACGGAGTGCGAAACTGATTCCGGCGCTGTAGAAATTGCAGAAATCCTCCCTGATTTTACTGGCAAAATTATGCAGCTGCCGCCGATGTACAGCGCAAAATCCGTTGACGGAGTGCGTCTTTACGAGCTTGCGCGTCAGGGCAAAGAGGTTGACCGCGAGCCCTGCGAGGTTGAGATAAAAAAGCTCGAATTAATCGGCGAAAACGACGGTGAATTCACAATAGATGTGATATGCTCAAAGGGCACATATATCCGCTCGCTGATTGCCGATATAGGCGAAAAGCTCGGCTGCGGCGCGGTTATGACTTCTCTTTGCAGAACGCTTGCCTGCGGCTTTACGCCTGATGATTGCGTGACTCTTGACGAGCTGCAGGAAATCCGCGACAATGACGGCGATTTCAGCGACAGAATCATTGAACTTGACAGGGTGCTTGCCGCCTACAAAAAGGTGGTTGTCAGCCCTGCGCAGACGCGGCGCTTTTCAAACGGCGGCGCGCTTGATATTAACAGAATTAAGGTGAAGTGCGAGCCTGACGAAATCTGCACCGTTTACGGCGCGGAAGGCGATTTTTTAGGCTTGGCACAAAATACAAACGGCGAGCTTAAGGCACTGCGCCTTATGCCGCACAGACAGTAGTATGAACAACAGAAAAGCAGTCGCTCTCGGCGACTTTGACGGCATGCATCTTGCGCACAAAACGGTTGTAACCGGCGGCAGGGATGTAACAATTTACTGCGTTAACAACAGGTTTTCGCTCCTGCAGAAAAGCATTTTTGAGGAGCGCTTTCCAAACGCGGTTTTTGCCGATTTTGACACAATTAAAAATATGACCGGCGATGAGTTTGTTGACGGAATTCTGATTGGCGAACTCGGCGCAGAAATGCTGCTTTGCGGCTATAACTTCCGTTTTGGCAAGGGTGCAAAGTGGAATGCGTTTGATCTGCGTAAAATGCTTGAAGCGCGTGATGTCTGGGTGCGTATTCTTGAGCATCTCGACTTTGAGGGCGAGCCTATCAGCTCGTCGCGTATCAGAGAATGTCTTAAAAGCGGCGAGGTTGAAAAAGCAAATCAGATGCTCGGCTACAACTTCACTTTTGAAAGCGCTGTTGAGCACGGCGATGAGCGCGGCAGAACAATCGGATTCCCGACGGTCAACCAACATTTACCAGAAGGGCTGATTTGCCCTAAATTCGGCGTTTATAAGTCGAATATTATCGTTGACGGTAAAGCGTACAATGCATTTACAAACATCGGTATAAGACCGTCGTGGCGCGTTGAAACACCGATTTGCGAGTCGCACATTTTTGACTATCAGGGCAACCTTTACGGCAAAACCGTACGGGTTGAACTTGTGAGTTATCTGAGGGAGGAAAAGCAGTTTTCCTCTGTTGATGAATTGAAGGAACAGTTGA
>CAYZPT010000216.1:0-1741 GCA_964480285.1 uncultured Bacteroides sp. | reverse complement strand
TGCGGTTCATCCTTGCACGGATACGGTTGCGTTCTTTCTCAAGCATTTTGATTTGTTCGGTATTTTTTTCAATGAACTGCTACACATCATCGGTGGTTTTGAAATCGTGTTTGCAGATTAAACGAATATTTTGAGAGTAGCGGTCAATCCTTCTCCACGCTTCACGCATTTCGGGTGATAACGGTTTGTGCTGATTCTTTTTCGGTAAGTAACCTAAAAGATAGCAGTAATACAGGTACAACGCTTTGAGTCCCGTTATCTTTCGCGTATGCTGAAAGCTGCCTCTGAAAGTGGTCTGCCTTGGGCGAACATACTTTGGCTTTGTTTCCACCATATATTCTTTGTAACTGTTGTAGGTTACAAAGACATCGCGTTGCTTAATGCGTTCAAGAATTCTGAAATATTGATACTCATCTCCGAGGCGGTAAAGCCGAGTTGCTTTCATTCCGCCTATTCGTTTTATGGTTGTATATTTTCTATCTGGATCATAATGTATCACATAACCTTGCTCACGCATTACCTGCTTGAAGTTTTTTTCATTAACGCCATGAGCAACAGCAAAGTCTATTGCCTCACGCATCAGGTTAAAGGTAGTCGGCTCTCCTCGCTTTTCCGCAAAATATATTTGCCTCGGAGTTTTGCCGAGAGGATTTTCAATTACAGTTAGTCCGTACTCTCTGCATATGTCGTCTGACAATTCGCGCAGCTTGTTGTACGCGCGCTTGTTGCAATTAAATTTTTTGCCATCCCACATACCGACACTGTTAACAACAAAGTGATTATGATAGGTGCCTGTGTTAAAATGCGTAGCGACTAACACTTGATAATCAGCACCCCACATCTTGCGAGCTAACTCAACGCCAATCTTGTGACATTGTTCGGGAGTAACCTCGCCGGTCTTGAAAGACTGATAAGCGTGGTAGGCGACGTTGCCGCCTTCTTTGTTAAATCTCCGCTTTACTCTTTCCATTTCTTCAAGGGCGGTATCGGCGTTACAGTTTACACCTGTAACATAACACGCTTCTTCCGTTTCTGTTTTGCTTTCATCTCCTGCATAGTGAAGCACAGCGCACAGGTCGGAGTAAATAGTTTTGTTCGGGTTAGCAGCATAGTCAACGACTCGTGACAAGCTATCCTTAATAGTCCATATTTTCGTGGTCGCCATCGTCATCACCTCCAAAATGTTGCAACGCTCTCAATGCCAAGTCAGCAAAGCGACGGTTGTTAAAGTTCACAGCCTGCTTGTAGATTATTTCAAGCTCAGGCGGTGGAGCAACCGAGACATCTTTATTGAGTCCGACTGTCCGCAGATAAGCAGACAAACTCATACCGCATCTGTTGGCTTTGCGTTCTAATATTCTTTTTTCTTCAGGACTGACTCTTAAGTTAATTAGTATGTTTCGTCTTTTCATATTTTTCCTTTCTTCAGGGGGTTAAAGGGGGCTCCCATTTCGGCGTGTTTTGCCGTTCCGGTTTTGTGTCTTTACAAAACCTATGCTCGCTACAGTCTGCTACATACTTTTCAGCCTGTAGATTATCGGTTTCTCTAATTAAAATTCTACTTTCTGAAAATTACATTATCAAGCGACGGGTGGTGGTTTTACTTAACCGCACAGGGCTTGACAAGTGATTGATTTTGTGGTATGAAAACGCATTTTCTTTTTCGGCTGGTGGTTAATCTTTTACTCCTTTTCCATCCATTTCCCGACAGATTATTATCGCACTTTACCGAAAAATATAT
>CAYZPT010000215.1:386-1787 GCA_964480285.1 uncultured Bacteroides sp. | reverse complement strand
TCTTTTCAACGCTCTCTTTGATGTCGCGGAGTTTTGACCTCAAACTGCGGTCGAACTGCCTGCCTGCAACGTCGATAATAAAACCGCCGAGAAGTGACGCGTCTTTGATAATCTCAATCTTAGCGTCGGCAGCGCCCGTTTCCTTGCATACAAAAACTTTAAAGCCGTCCATCTGTTCTGCTGTCGGCTCGGTAACACAGCGGATAACTGCGTTTGCAATATTATTCTTTTTGTCAAGCTCCGCAAGGTACGCTTTTGCAATCTCGTTGAAGTCGCACACGCACATATCCTCACTGATTTCGAGGAGCGCCGCCCTGACAGAAGCAGGGAAAAGTTCGCCTATCGCGGTTTCCTTTTCGGCAAGCGGAACAGACGGGCTGTCAAGTATCTCGCAAACCTCTTTGGTAGCACCAATAACAGCCTTTGTTTTTTCAATATCGTCTGCACTGACATTTGCTTTAAGCAGTGCAGAAATATATTCATCCATTTTACGAATCATTATTCTTCACTGCTTTCTTTCAAGAAATCGTCAAAAATGTCGCTGTCATTTTCTGCGCTGACATTCTTGCCTACAACCTTTTCAGCCGCCTGCATAGCAAGGGAGGCAATCTCCTCTTTTGCTGCTTTGCGGGCGTTTGCTGTATCGATTTCAATCTGTTTTTTGGCATCAGCCTTCAGAGCCTCAGCATCTGCCTCGGCCTTTTCAATAATCTTATTATATTCAACCTTTGCGCTGTCCCTGGCGTCAGTAATAATCTGCTCACCCTCAGACTCATAATTAGCAATCTTATTCTCGTAATCAGCGAGTTTTTCGTCCGCCTGCTTGTTGGTTTCCTCTGCATCGTCAAACTGCTTCTGAATCATAGCCTTACGCTCGTCCATAACCTTTTTGATTCTGCCGAAAAGGAACTTTTTCATAAGCAGATAGAAAATGATAAGATTGACAAAGGTGAATAATATGTTCCAGTCAAACTTTAACATTTACTGCATTTCCTTCCGTTAGTAGTCTTTTTGCTATGCTTATTTGAGCATGAAAATGATAAGAATACTTACGATAAGACCGTAAATAGCAGTAGCCTCTGCAAGCGCACCGCCGAGGATGAGCGCAGTCTGGATTTTACCTGAAGCCTCAGGCTGACGTGCGATACCTTCAACCGCCTTGCTGGTTGCCATACCGATACCGATACCTGCACCGATACCTACCAATACTGCAATACCTGCACCAATAGCAATAAGTCCCATAATAATATATCTCCTTTAAATTATTTCATAATTAGTTTTCAGTTTTCTGTATTCGGTTTTCAGTTATTCGGTGCTGCGCACAGCTATTATATTGGGTGTGGGCAACGCCCACCCTACAACCGAACACTGAACACTGAATACTGAATACCTATATTAAGC
>CAYZPT010000215.1:0-376 GCA_964480285.1 uncultured Bacteroides sp. | reverse complement strand
AGCATTATAATGGGTGAGGGCTTCGCCCTCACGAAATTCTCCATTCTCCATTTTCCATTCTAAATTCTAAGCCTTGCGCTTCAATCTGCCCTTTTTATCCTTTTTGGGCTTTGGCTCTTCCTCCTCTTCCTCGGTTGCCTCTGCAAGGTACAGCGAGGTGAGGAACACAAAGATGTACGCCTGCAGTCCGCCATCGAACAAGTCGAAGTACAAACTGAACACAATAGGTATAACTGTGTTGCGTGTTACGATTTTGATAAGCTCCATGATCGTAAACGCAGCGAGTACGTTACCGAAAAGTCGCATACAAAGCGATAGCGGCTTTGTGATAAGCTCACGAAAAAGGCGGAAATCCACATCCAGAATACCGCACCGG
>CAYZPT010000214.1:0-1848 GCA_964480285.1 uncultured Bacteroides sp. | reverse complement strand
GATGCGACTTCGGCGCTGGATGAGTAGATGATTTCGCGACGGGTTGTGCCCATCGGAACCTCAACAAGACCTGTGTGCTGAATCTTACCGCCGAGTGCAAATACCTTTGTACCCTTTGATTTTTCAGTACCCATTGATGCAAACCAGTCTGCACCCTTGAGGAGAATCTGAGGAACGTTAGCGAATGTTTCAACGTTATTTTCAACTGTCGGCTTGCCGTAAAGTCCCTTAACTGCCGGGAACGGAGGTCTCGGACGGGGCTCACCGCGGTTACCCTCGATAGAGGTCATAAGCGCAGTTTCCTCACCGCAGACGAATGCGCCTGCGCCGAGACGGATTTCCATATCAAAGTCAAAGCCTGAACCGAAGATGTCCTTACCGAGAAGGCCGTACTCTCTTGCCTGGTCGATAGCAATCTGAAGTCTCTTAACAGCGATAGGATACTCTGCACGAACATATACAAAGCCCTTTGTTGCGCCGATTGCGTAACCGCAGATAGCCATAGCCTCGATGATACAGTGCGGATCGCCCTCAAGAACAGAACGGTCCATAAATGCACCCGGGTCACCCTCGTCGGCGTTACATACAACATACTTCTGGTCAGCCTGATTCGGCGCGCAGAGCGACCACTTGAAACCTGTGGGGAATCCGCCGCCGCCGCGACCGCGAAGACCTGAATCGGATACGCACTTGATAACGTCCTCAGGAGTCATTTCGGTGAGAACCTTACCGAGTGCAGCGTAACCGTCAACAGCGATGTATTCATCGATGTTTTCAGGGTCGATAACACCGCAGTTGCGCAGTGCTACACGGTGCTGAGTTTTGTAAAAGTCAGTGTCATTAAGCGATACAAGACCGTCTTCAAGCTGATCCTTAGGTGTGGTTGTTTCGTCATAAACAAGACGGTCAACAATTCTGCCCTTGAGGAGATGCTCTTCAACGATTTCCTTAACATCGCTTGGCTTTACCTGGCTGTAGAATGTACCTTCAGGATAAACAATAACTACCGGACCGAGAGCACAAAGACCGAAGCAGCCTGTCTGAACGAGCTTGATCTCACCCGAAAGACCGTTTGCATCGATATGCTCTTTAAAAGCGTCCTGGATAGCTTTACTACCCGAAGAGGTACAGCCGGTACCGCCACAGATAAGTACTTGTGAACGAATCATTTACTCTACCTCCGTATTATGCTTCATTATTTGAAATTGTGTATTCGTTAATAACCTTGCCGCCGTGAAGATGAATTTCAACAACGTCCTTTGCCTTTTCAGGGGTCATTTTAACATAGGTTGTCTTTTCCTTACCAGCCTCAAAAACCTCAACAACGGGCTCGAACTGGCAGATACCTATGCAGCCTGTCTGCGATACAGTAACCTTGTCCTGCATACCGAGACGGTTAACCTCTTCAACAAAGGTGTTGAGCACCGGGCGTGCGCCTGCTGCGATACCGCAGGTAGCCATACCAACTACTACGCGGATGTCGCCGGTACCTTCACGAAGAACAACCTTGTCCTTCATCTTTTCTCTGATGGCTTGAAGTTCTGCTAATGATTTCATACTTTCAATCCTTCCTGTTCATTATGATTTTATTTATATAATTAATTAAATTATAAACCTAATTAGCTTTGCAGTATACTTATAATTCCAAATTATATTTCTGCGTACTGCTCTTTTAAATATTCCTTAATCCATTTGATTACATCGTATGTATCAAGCGGTACGTCGCCGAGCACCTGACGGAGTTCCCTTGTGTCGAGGTTAACCTCGCCGTTTTCAGTCTTGTGGCTGAAAAGGAAGTCCGTGTCGGGAGGTACCTGGATGATGGTTGTGATTGAATAAATTACATCG
>CAYZPT010000213.1:0-1849 GCA_964480285.1 uncultured Bacteroides sp. | reverse complement strand
TCAAAAGTGAAAGTACCGTCACCGGCCTTGGTGATTTCAAACTTTCCTGCCATAGTGTTTTCTCCTTCGTCGGTTCGTAGGGGCGGATAATATCCGCCCCTACCGGGAACTATTTTTCAATATTCAAAATCTCCAGCTCGATGTTGCCGACGGGTGCTTCAACCGTGATAACATCGCCTACATTTGCGCCGATAAGTGCAGCGCCCACGGGGCTTTCGTCAGTGATTTTGCCCTCTGCGGCGTTGTTCTGACCGTAGCCGACAATCTCGTAAACAATCTCTTTTTTATCGTTTTTGCGAAGCACTGTAACCTTTGCGCCCATTGAAACGCTGTCGCTGTCGAGCGACTCAACGATAACCGCGTTGTCAAGCTGATACTTGAGTTCGTTAATACGAGCCTCGATTTTAGCCTGCTCGCTCTTCGCCTCGTCGTACTCACTGTTTTCGGAAAGGTCACCGTAAGAACGTGCAACCTTCAGCTTTTCGGCAATATCGTCACGACCCTGGGTTGAGAGAAATTCAAGCTCTTCCTCAAGCTTCGCTTTGCCTGCTTCTGTCATTTTAAATACTTTTGCTGCCATATCAAAAACTCCTTTTGGTATTAAATACTCTTTTTTATCCTTATAATTATATATTATATATTATAAGATGTCAATATATTTTATTAATTTGCCGGCGGACAGAAATGTAGTGGAGCGTTTCCTGACGCTCCCGCGGGCGGATTGGGAAATCCGCCCCTACAACACACGCTTAACTGTAGGGGTCGGCGCCCCCGACGACCCGTTTATTTTCTGAGCGTAGCGGGTAACCTCAAGCTCAAAACTAAAGGGCGGATAATATCCGCCCCTACTTATATATTGATTTCTCCGTTTTCCTCTTCGTACTTCTTAATGCAATCGCGAATAAGAATCAGTATCTGACTGTTCGCAGACCTGCCCTCGTAATCTGCAACAACGTGAAGCTTGTTCAGCATATCCTCATCAATTCTTATTGATAAACTCTTTATAGCCATAAAAGCACCTCATTTAATATTTATTATGGCTTTATTTTAGATGTAATATGTGTTAAAATGTTGTAAATAGGCACATTATATATCTATTTTATGTTTGAAAGGTAGAATTATGGGCAAAGTATGCTGCGGATTCGGACACAGAGAAGTATATCAGGACATATCGCAGTCGTTGGAGACTGCCGTAAACAATGCAATTGAAATGGGTTGCACTGAGTTCCTTAACGGTGATATGGGTGCGTTTGACAGACAGTTTTACGGTGCTGTTAAACGAGCAAAGGCACGTTACCCCGAAATAAAGATAACGTGCGTTAAACCGTATCTGACAAAAGAGCTTGAACGGTATAAAGAGATATACAAGAGCGACTTTGACGAAATAGTGATACCCGAGGAAAGCGCGTCTGCACATTTCAAATCGGCAATAACAAAACGCAATCAATGGATGATTGACAAAAGCGATGTGGTGCTGATATACACTGTCAGAGAACACGGCGGCGCATACACGGCGAAACAGTATGCATTAAAGAAAAATAAAGAGATAATAATGGTTTAGTTGATTAGCTGCTGCGCTCGGGCAATTATTACGGGCTGTCGAGGCGCCAGCCCCTACGGTATTAACGGCGCGATGAGATTCCCCTGTGAGGGGAAATGTCCGCTTGCGGACAAAAGGGTGAGGCGCCGCTCCAAGGGGCATCGCGCCCTACAATTCTCACCGATACGTTTATGTAGGCATGATGCCCACATCACGCCGCAAACACTCAACACTCAAAACAAAAAAAGAGCCGTAAGGGGCACCCTGCATAAATAGTGTCAGCCCAAAAACGGCATCTTTTTCGCGATA
>CAYZPT010000212.1:0-1875 GCA_964480285.1 uncultured Bacteroides sp. | reverse complement strand
GGCAGCCTGCAGTTCCACCTTCCTTTAATGGCATTGTTATCTGACTCCTGTAAATTTTTGAAACTCTTAAATTGAGTTTCAAAGCAGGCTGCCTATTTTAACGCGACATAAACTTCTTCTCCTCTTTTTTTAGGTAAGGTGCGGTAATGAGTTTAACTCAAAGCCGCACCTTATCCTCTGCGGCTGTACTTCAAAATAGAAGCAAGATTAACAATAGAAGCATATACATAAGACGAGGCGAGGAGAAATCCTCGCCTCGATATAAATTATGTTTTTGTCTAAAACAGTATGAGATAAGTAAGGGAGGCTAATTTGTTTGTTTTGCTAAGTGAGTATTTGCCTGCTGACCTATGTGTTGCTTTTCCGTAAGCAACACCAAACAAAAAATAATTCCTCAAATATAATAGTCAAGTATCCATATAGCTATTGTAAATGAGTTGTAAGAAATTCACAACCCACCGTTTTTCTCCGATTTTTTACTGCTGGGCAGCAGTAAAAAACGCATTTCAGCCGTTCAGTTTTTCTCAGACGGGGTAACGGTTGTTTTGAAGATTTCTATCGTCTACAAACGATTTTTGCCTTAACCGAAGTCCCAAAACCCTTGCAAACACTCACTTTTTGGTTTATACACATTCGCATAAGCGTCGCAAAAAGTGCTTTATAGATTTTTTAATGAAAAAGCCTATGAAATGAATCAATAAAAATACCGCCCTGCAGCGTTGTGGCAGGGCGGCTTTCATTTTATTTCAATCATTATTTTCATCGCAAGGGAGAAGCCGGTTCGGAATGCGTCTTCCGTAATCACGGACGACAACTCGCTCGATGCAGTCAGGCATCTCTCAAGCAGTTCTTTATGTTCTGCACTCAAAGCCGATAATAGTTCTTGTTGCAATCTTCCGACGAGTTCCAGGCTTTCGGTGTATCTCGGATTTCTTTTCAGCGTTTCGGAATCGCACGGATTGATGTTTCCGTAGTATAAATTCTCAAGCGTAGTCATCGTATCACTCCTTGTGATATTTGAAGTTACCGCTCCACTTGCCGCAGGAACAGGACCACGCTTCATATCCGCAAGGACATTTCTTGTAGTATTCCTCACGGGTAATCTCTCCGCGCTCTTCCTTGTCAGCCCAATACTTCATAACCTTATTAACATGCTTTTTTAGAGCTTTTCTGGACTTGAGCCATTTGCCCATATTGCCTTTTGGCATATTGTGCTTGTGTTTATGCTTTTTCTTTTTGCGGGCTTTTGCTTTAACAATTGCGACAATCGTGGTGGGCGTTTTTGCAGATGCAGTTATCACTCCTGTATCCATACATGCCGAAAACAAAACGATTATAGCCATGATAATTGATACGAGCTTTTTCATATCAAACATCACCTTTCGAGCAGATAACTTCATTGTTTACAATCTCTCTTGCTTGATTAGCAATGTTATTCATAGCTTGCACCCAAGCCATCATATCCTCGGCTTTGAGAAGTTCAGTGATGCCTTGCTGTTCCTTGAGCTGATTCACAAGGCTGTCGTACATTTCGGTTGCACGGATGTCAACATCGTGCAAATATGAGTTCAGTTTACAACTTGTTTTTAAGTTGAGATAAAAAGCTTTGCGATGGTGCTTGATATAATCAAGGTGCCTCTGTCCCCACATTCCAATCTCATAATTCGTTTCGGTTGAAATGAGGTTCGGCAGATACACTCCGTTTACAAGTGTGTAATCAAGTCCATTCTTTTCATCAGTAATATACTTTTTCATAATATAATCCTCCGTATGCTTAATTGATATGTGATTTTCAATACCTACAATCAAACATCGGCTGATAAAAAACTGAAGGCATCCACCCTCCTTATGGAGTGGACGCCTTCATGGGATTTT
>CAYZPT010000211.1:0-1885 GCA_964480285.1 uncultured Bacteroides sp. | reverse complement strand
ATCGGCACTTCAGGTGCCGACGGGCGTTTTTGCGTCCGTTTACAAAAACACTGTAGAAGCGTTTACATTTAAAGGTTACAGTATTCCAAAATATGACGGCGACTTATACGAGGTTATCCGCGGCGGTGAGCCGAATTTTACCGCGTCGCAGTTAAACCAGAATATTTACGAAACATACGGCGCGCTTGACAGCCTCGGCAGAGTTACAGCCTGCATGGCAAACATTGACAAAACCCTTATGCCCAAAGGCGAAAGGGGAGACATAAGCAGCGTAAAACCGACAGGATGGAAACAGAAGAAGTACGGCTTTATTGATAGCGGCGGCTGGATCTACAACCGTTCGCATCTTATCGGTTGGCAGTTAACAGGCGAGGATGCAAACAAAAATAACCTTATGACTGGTACCCGCTCGTTTAATGCAAGCGGTATGCTGCCGTTTGAAAAAGAAGTCAGCGCCTATGTAAAAAAGAACGATGCAAACAACGTGCTGTACCGCGTTACGCCGGCGTTTGTCGGCAACAATCTGCTTGCGTACGGCGTAATTATGGAAGCTATGAGCGTTGACGATAACGGCGCTGCGGTTAAGTTCTGCGTATTTGTTTATAACGTGCAGGACGGCGTAAGACTCGACTATGAAACCGGCGACAATATTGCTAACAACGAAACCATCGATCTGTCGGGCGCGTACATTGAGCTTTCCAAAAAGCAGTACGTATACTCGGGCAATGCGTATAAACCGAGCGTTAAGGTCAAGCTTAAAGGCGTTGTTATTCTGAAGGATTACTACAGCGTTACCTATTCGGCAAACAAGTATGTCGGCACCGCAACCGTGACCGTAAAAGGCAGGGACGCGTACAGCGGTAGCAAAAAGATTACTTTCAGAATCATTCCCAAGACTACTTCAATATCGAAATTCAAGCCGGCTAAAAAGGCTGTTACGGTAACCTGGAGACGCAATACCGTGCAGACTGCGGGGTATCAGTTGCAGTATTCGCTCTCATCAAAAATGAAGAGCGCAAAGGCTATCACTGTTAAAGGCAACAAGACCGCAAGTCGCAAGGTAACAAAACTAAAAGCAAAGAGAAGATACTATTTCCGCATACGCACTTACAAAACAGTCGGCGGAAAGAGGTATTACTCGGCGTGGTCAAAGATAAAAAGCTTCAAGACAAAATAAAAAGCTCCCCTGAAAAAGGGGAGTTTTTTGCGTTTATTTAAGATACTTGATCATCTCAAGCGCTGCGTTGATATCGCCGTCAACCTTGATTTTGCCAACTGTGAATGCAACAATCGGGTCAAGTTTACCGTCAAGCAACTTAATGAAGTTAGTTGCGTTCATATGGAACACAGCGTTTCTGTCGTAGTATTCGTACGGCTCAACGTTAACCTTACCGTCCTTGATTTCGATGTAAAAGATACCGTTTGCAGCCTTGCCCTCAATGTTAATCTGGAAGGCTCTTGTGCCGACTACCGATGAAACGTCAACATCGCTGAATCTGTTCCTTGCAGCGTCAACAACCTGCTCATAAGTAAGTGCCATTTTTATTCCTCCATATTATAATATATAATTTTAAATTACGCACCGCATTTAATACTGAAGTGCGGTTTGTTTATGTTGTATATTCTATCATATTTTTTTGTGCATATCAAGCATAATATATCTACCTTAATAGACAAAAGTCTGCTAAAAAGTCAACAGTATCCGTCAATATTTGTAAAAAGTCCACAGAAGTTACAGAAATGTTACAAAATGGTTGTAAACATATGCCATAGATTACAAAACGGTAAAATTGCTATAATGTCACCCGTCGGAAAGAATAAAAAAAAACATGACAACACAACTCAACAGATGAACAGGAGTATATCTTATGATTAAGAGAAAGAC
>CAYZPT010000210.1:0-1900 GCA_964480285.1 uncultured Bacteroides sp. | reverse complement strand
AAACAAGTCGCAAGCGACTGTTAACAATCGCTCCACACCTTTCTCCTTTTCAAATCAAAATTTCGCATTCGCTGCTTTTTGATTTGATTAACGTTTCACGTGAAACATCAAAATATCCCTTGAATATTGGTATATAATATAGTATAATCATATTATCTTATCAATGAGGTGTTGAAATGGGAAAAACTGTTGCAATTTTCAACCAAAAAGGCGGTGTCGGCAAGACAACTACCTGCGTTAATATGGCTGCTGCGCTTGGCGCGAAGGGCAAAAAAACACTACTTGTAGATGTTGACCCGCAAGGAAACTCTACATCAGGTGTAGGCATTGACAAAAGTGACGTTGAATACTCGACCTATGACATACTTATCAACGACGTTTCTGCCAGAGCGATTATGGTGGAAACTGAGTTTAAGAATTTGTGGCTCCTGCCCTCTAATATGAACCTTGCAGGCGCGGAACTTGAGCTTGCAGAGCTTGAACACAGGAATAAAGCCTTGAAAAAGGCGCTTGCAACGCTTGTTATGGAGTTTGACTACATAATTATCGACTGCCCGCCAAGCCTCGGACTGCTTTCAATTAACGCATTAGTTGCCGCTGATACGCTGATTGTCCCGCTTCAGTGCGAATATTACGCACTTGAAGGACTTTCGCAGCTTGTAAGCACAGTCAGAACAATCAAGCAGCACTATAACGAGCATCTGGAGCTTGAGGGTGTACTGTTCACTATGTACGATAGCCGCTTAAAGCTCACACAGCAGGTAATTGATGAGGTCAACAAGTACTTCCCGAATAAAGCATACAAAACAATGATACCTCGCTCAGTTAAAATTGCGGAAGCGCCGTCCTTCGGCGAACCTGTAATCTACTACGAAAAGTATTCAAAACCCGCATTTGCATACAAGAAGTTCGCCGACGAATTCCTAAAAGCGAACAAATAGTTTATCACAAACTTAACAGGAGGAGAATATGGCTAAAAAGAACGGACTCGGCAAGGGCTTGGGCGCGCTGATGCTTGAAAACAGCGTTGACGACTCACTTTCCACAAGCACTCTGCCGATTAACGACATTATCCCGAATAAAGACCAGCCGCGTAAAACCTTTGACGAGGCTGCGCTCGAGGAGCTTGCGGAATCAATCCGTCTGCACGGCGTACTGCAGCCGCTGCTCGTAAGACCGCTGACCACAGGCGGCTATCAGCTTGTTGCCGGTGAGCGCCGTTTGCGTGCTTCACGCATGGCAGAGCTCAAGGAAGTTCCGGTAATTATCAAAGAGCTTGACGACACGGAGGCAATGCAGATTGCCATTATCGAGAACTTACAGCGCGAGGATCTGAACCCGATTGAAGAAGCAGAGGGTTTGCAGGCGCTTATAGACAAGTGCGGCTTCACGCAGGAGGAAGCGGCGGCGTCAGTCGGCAAGTCGCGTCCCGCGATTACAAACTCGCTGCGACTGTTGAAGCTGCCCGAGTCGGTGCGCGAAATGACTAAGGACGGCACAATCAGCGCAGGTCACGCGCGCGCACTGCTTGCATTTGAAAGTGAAGCGCTCATTTTAGAGGTTGCAGACCAGATTGTTTCAAAGAAACTTACTGTACGTGACGTTGAAAAAATGGCGAAACGCCCGAACATAAAGACCACACAGCGCACAGCCAAGCGTCGCGACAGCTTTTACGACGAGGTTGAACTCGCTCTTTCCGAAGCACTTGGAACAAAAGTCCGCGTTAATAACGGCAGAAACAAGGGCACGCTTGAAATTGAGTTTTACACGCTTGACGATTTGAAAAATATTGCAAACGCTATCTACAAGGATTAAACAGGTTACAATCCCTCCGTCACGCCTTGCGGCGCGACACCTCCCTTTACACAAGGGAGGCAACAGGGTGAAAGGAGTTATATAT
>CAYZPT010000209.1:0-1915 GCA_964480285.1 uncultured Bacteroides sp. | reverse complement strand
AATACTTATTATAAACACATTTTAAAAATAAATCAACTGTTTTTTTATGCAAATTGCCGAAGTAAAAAATTTAGCTGTTTTTTGTTGAAAAATAAGTATTATTGATTTATAATAAAAGCATAAATTAAAATGGGGGAATTTGGGTATGAGCCTTTATTCGCTTTCAACCTCGGTAGTTCCCGACACATCTGTCGGCTTTACCGCAACGGTTATTATTGCAGGTCTGGGAATAGTGCTTGCAACACTGATTATACTGATAATTGTATTTAACATATTCGGCAAAATCGTTTCTAAAACACAAGGAGTAAATATGAGAAAGCATAAGAAAAAGTCTAATACGGCACCTGCCGAACTCAACATTGTTAATACACCGCCGCCGGCATCGGAAAAGGCTGCGGCGCCTGCAGTGCAGGGCATCAGCGGTGAAGTCGTTGCTGCAATCAGCGCAGCAGTTTATATGATGGAGGGGGAGGGCGCAGTTGTGACCTCAATTGCTCCTGCTGCACCTGCGCGTGCACAGGCACCAAACCCGATTACAAGGCGCAATCCGTGGGCGTTTGCGGCAATCGCGGAGAACACCAGACCTTTTTAACAACAGCGTTTTTTACTTAGGAGAACAGACTGATGGAAGTTTTACAAGGTGTCTGGGAGGTAATTAAAAGCATATTTTTAAACAGCGGATATGCATATTTCCTCACAGACGGCGGATGGAAAAATCTCGTGATGATTTGCGTAGCCTTCTTTTTCCTGTGGCTCGGAATCAAAAAGGGCTTTGAACCGCTTTTGATGATACCTATTGCATTCGGTATGCTGCTTGCAAACCTGCCGATGGCAAACCTCGCAGTGCAGTATCACGACTTGCAGGGATTTATAGACCTCGTTGCAGGGCGGCTCACAGACAGCGCGGGCAAAACGCTCACGCCGGGGCTTATGGATTTCCTCTACTTCGGCGTAAAGGCG
The DNA here is from genome assembly GCA_964480285.1 of uncultured Bacteroides sp. Taxonomy (GTDB): domain Bacteria; phylum Bacillota; class Clostridia; order Oscillospirales; family Acutalibacteraceae; genus Eubacterium_R. The sequence goes on along the minus strand of CAYZPT010000209.1, from coordinate 955 downwards.
GGAATTTATCCGCCGCTGATTTTCCTCGGCATCGGCTCGATGACCGACTTCACATCGCTTATTGCACGCCCGAGCTCATTCATCATGGGTGCGGCGGCGCAGATGGGTATATTCGTTGCTTACCTCGTGGCAATTCTGCTCGGTTTCGCACCGAATCAGGCGGGCTCAATCGCTATCATAGGCGGCGCAGACGGACCTACGGCAATTTTTGTAACGTCAAAATTAGCGCCCGCAATGCTTGGTACAATCGCGGTTGCGGCGTACTCGTATATGGCGCTTGTGCCTGTAATTCAGCCGCCGATTATGCGCGCGCTGACTACTAAAAAAGAGCGCAGCGTGGTTATGGATAACCTGCGCCCCGTATCAAAGCTTGAAAAAATACTGTTCCCGATTATGGTAACCGTTATCGTGTCGCTCCTGTTGCCGGACGCTGCGACGCTTGTTGGCATGCTTATGCTCGGCAACCTCTTAAAAGAGAGCGGACGTACGGACAGAATCGCAAAAGCGGCGCAAAACGAGCTGATGAACATTGTAACAATTCTGCTCGGATTGTCAGTCGGCGCAACCACATCGGCGCAGTCATTTCTGAATCTCGACACGCTTAAAATCGTGCTGCTCGGCTTGCTTGCATTCGGTTTCGGCACCGCAGGCGGTACGCTCTTTGGCAAGCTGATGTACGTGCTGACAAAGGGCAAGGTTAACCCGCTTATTGGCTCGGCAGGCGTGTCCGCAGTACCTATGGCGGCGCGCGTCAGCCAGAAGGTCGGCGCGAAGGAAAATCCGTCAAACTTCCTGCTTATGCACGCAATGGGACCGAATGTTTCAGGCGTTATCGGCTCGGCAGTAGCAGCGGGTATACTTTTAACTTTGCTTGGATAATTCGGAATTCGGAATTATCGGATAATAAAAATTTAGGGGAGGGTCTCCGTGCCCTCCCAATTATTTATAAGGAAAC
>CAYZPT010000208.1:0-1925 GCA_964480285.1 uncultured Bacteroides sp. | reverse complement strand
TTTAGAATGGAGAATTAATGGCGGGACACCCGCACCCGATAATAATTGTTCGAGTTTAGCGAGTAACCGCAATTCTCAATTCTCAACTCTCAATTCTACATTTTATTTATCGTTAAGTGCTGCGATGCCCGGAAGTTCCTTACCTTCAAGGAATTCAAGTGATGCACCGCCGCCTGTTGAAATGTGGCTCATCTTGTCAGCAAAGCCGAGCTTTGTAACCGCAGCAACGCTGTCGCCGCCGCCGATGATTGAGATTGCGCCGCTGTCAGCAACTGCCTTTGCAACTGCAACAGTGCCTGCTTCAAACTCTTTCCACTCCGAAACGCCCATAGGACCGTTCCAGATTACTGTGCCTGCGCCCTTGATAGCGTCAACAAAAAGCTTCTGTGATGCAGGACCGATGTCAAGACCCATCCAGCCGTCCGGAATCTCGTCGGAATTAACGATCATAGCTTCGGTATTCTCGCTGTATTCTTTGCCGACCTTATTGTCAACAGGAATAAGGAATTTAACGCCCTTCTTTTCAGCTTCTTTCATCATTTCGCCTGCCTTGTCAACCCAGTCAGCTTCAAGCAGTGAAGTACCGATTGAGTGACCGAGGTACTTCATAAAGGTATAAGCCATACCGCCGCCGATGATGATAGTATCACACTTTTCAAGCAGGTTGGTGATAACGCCGATTTTGTCGGATACCTTTGCGCCGCCGAGAATAGCAACGAGAGGTCTCTCCGGGTTAGCAAGAGCGCCGCCCATAAATTCGATTTCCTTCTGAATCAGGAAACCGCAAACTGCCGGCAGATATGCAGCAACGCCTGTTGTTGAGCAGTGTGCACGGTGTGCAGTACCGAATGCGTCGTTAACAAAAATGTCCGCAAGTGAAGCAAGCTCTTTTGAGAAGTTCTCTGCGTTAATGGTCTCCTCCTGGCGGAAACGTACGTTTTCAAGAAGCATAACGTCGCCGTCCTCAAGGTGCCTTGACATTGTTCTTGCATTGTGACCTACAACCTCTTTGTCCTCTGCGAGCTTAACTTCCTTATCGAGATATTCAGAAAGTCTTTCTGCTACAGGTGCAAGGCTGAATTCGGGCTTATACTGTCCCTTAGGTCTGCCGAGGTGTGAGCAAAGAATAACTTTTGCTCCGTTTTCGATTAAGTACTTGATGGTCGGCAGGGCAGCAACGATTCTCTTGTCGTTAGTAATGCTCGAGCCGTTAAGCGGTACATTGAAGTCGCAACGTACTAAACATTTTTTGCCGCGAACATCAATATCTTCAATTGATTTTTTGTTTAAAGCATCCATTGAAAAATCTCTCCTTAAAATTGATTAAAATATAACAAATACATTATATAATAAATTTAATCAATATGCAATAGTTTTTTTCAGTTAACTGTAAGCAGTATGCAGTTAGCAGTTGTTGGTTACTCGCTTTGCTCGTACAATAAGAAAAGGGAGACCGTTGGTCTCCCGAGTCTGATGTGATTAATCCAGTGCGTCGCTTACTGCGTCGCCTGCTTTGTCTGCCGCGTCGCCCACGCCGTCTGCAACATCGTTAGCGCCTTCACCTACGTCGTCGCCGACTTTATCCGCTCTGTCCTTAACTTCCTCGCCGGTATCGCTCAGATCTTCCTTAACCTTGTCTTTTGTATTGTCGGTTGTTGAGTTGTCTGTGGTTGTAACTGTAGTTGTTTCGGTCGTCTGAGCAGTTGTGTCGTCTTTTGTTGTTGTCACTTTGCCGCGGTCTGCGCTGCAGGCGGTGAACATAACTGCCGACACTGCAATTGCCGCGATTAAAACTAATACTTTTTTCATAATATTTTCCTTTCGTTTGCCAAAATGAATTATAACTATAATTCCGAATTATTTTACAAGTGTGCCGCCGTCGGTATAAAGCAACAGCATTATATCCTCCTCGGCACCTGTTTTTG
>CAYZPT010000207.1:0-1937 GCA_964480285.1 uncultured Bacteroides sp. | reverse complement strand
GCTAACGGAAACAACGGCGGAGTAGGCTTCGGCTTCACAATCTAACGTTATACAGGATTAATTAATCTAACATAACACAGGAGCGTCCCTTCGGGGGCGCTCTTTTTGTCGGTTACTCGCTGATCGGTTACTCGGCTTCGCCTCGGGCAATCAAACATAAGGCTCCCTTGTGTAAAGGGAGCTGGCAGCCGTTAGGCTGACTGAGGGATTGTTATATCGGGTCAATCGTGATTGACCCCTACGATTTGTAGGGGCGATTCACGAATCGCCCGCAGGGTTGCAACCCCTCAGCTTCGTATACGCTCAGCAGCTCCCCTTACACAGGGGAGCCTTTTTTGTGTGCGCAACATTGCTCGTCCGCAATACAATCGGGTGTGGGCAACGCCCACCATACAACTGCCTACTGCATACTGCTTACTGCCTACTGCATACTGCTAACTGCGCGCGCCGCACTCGTCAAAATGCCCTAAACCGCGTAAAATTCGCAATAGACAAACGTCTGTTTTTGTGCAAAACGTAAAAAATGCACTTTAGTCTTATAAAAATGGCGCGTATTTATTAACTTACAATTTAGATAATATATAATTATAGTGAGAACTTTTCTCATCTTACCAATGCCTGAAAGGAGAGCAAGGGAGGGGTCTCCCGCGGTCAGTTGTTTGAAATCGGCAGAAAATTGGTAAAACTATTCAAAATTATTCACAAGAAAGGATTTGATAAATCATGAGAATTTCAAAGAAAATTATTGCGATCGCTCTTTCAGTTCTTATGGCTCTTTCAATGATGCCTTTCACTGCTTTTGCAGCAACAAAGCCAACTGCAACTGTAACAGAGGTTCCGATTTCTGTTGTAGAGCAGTACTTCCCGGGTTCAAACCTCGACGTAGCTTACCAGTTCGTAGCTAACAACGACGGCGACGAGAAGTACAAGACCTACAATGCAGACTTCGTTGTTTCGTTTGACAAGGCTGTTCCGCAGGGTGCTGTAAGACTCTTTGGTCAGTACGGCAACTATCCTCTTACAGAGTGTCCTATCACTAAGGACCTCGCTGCAAACGAGGAATACCGTCTGCTTAAGGACGCTATGGGTATGGATATGACATACCAGCAGATTCTTGACCTTGTTGGTACATTCTATTGCGGCGCACAGTATACTGCTGCAGCAGCAGGCACAACGATGACAATCAAGCTTGCTATCTATGAAACAGCAGTTGACCCTGAAACAGGCGACGTTACTGAAACAGGCACAGAGGTTGAAATCGACGACGCAGAGCAGACTGACACAGCTCCTGAGCTTCCGCAGGCTGTTGTAACTGATATCACAAATACTGAAGAGAACGAGCTCGGTCTTGATAAGGCTGTTAAGTTCGTAGCTCCGCAGGAAGAATCAGCATACGACGACGAGCTTTGCGACTTCGCAATCACTTTCGATCAGGACGTAACTTCAAACGACATCGAGCTTTGGGGTAACTACGGTGCATACGGCTGGGTTAACCTTAACAGCGAGGCTTCAGGCGAGGTTGTTACATTTGAGGCAGGCAAGACTTATTACCTCCTCAAGGACATCGTTAAGTGGCCTATGACTTACGCACAGATTCGTGAGAACGTTGGCACATTCAAGTGCGGTCTTAACTGCAAACTCGGCGCTGCAGGCGTTACAACAGACGTACAGCTCGTTCTGTTCCCAGAGCCTGAAGAGGGCGAAGAGCCTGTACCGGCTGACATCGGCGATGTTGAGGAATACGTTGCACCTGCACTTCCGCAGGCAACTGTAACAGACATCACTGATACAGCAGAAAATGAGCTTGGTCTTGACGCAGCATACAAGTTTGAAGCACCTGCAGGCACATCAGCTTACGACGACGAATATTGCGACTTCATCGTTCGTTTCGATCAGGACGTAACTTCTGACGATATCGAGCTTTGGGGCAAGTACGG
>CAYZPT010000206.1:0-1990 GCA_964480285.1 uncultured Bacteroides sp. | reverse complement strand
TATTGATATAGTAACAGAAAAAGAAACAGCAGTAGATACAGACTGCACTGCTGCGGCAAACGACTTACGACTATTAAAAAGCAGGTTTGATGAGCTTATCGGCAAGCCGTATTTTCAAAATGCCGAGATGCTCTCGCCCGATTACCGCTGTAAAGGTTTAACGCTCGGCGAGATGATTGCCCTGCACGAGTTTGTGGACGAAACCGCGCTTGAGAGGTACTTTATCAAGGTGAACGATTACCGCACAGACGACGCGGTGAGTATGATCCTGCGCTGGGCTATTCAGGACGGGGCGGTCAGTGTTCAATCGGGGTACGACCCCAATTGAACAAAATCATCTGCGCATCAGCGCAGATTTCACCCTAACAGGATTTCATCGGCAAAGCCGACTTCATCAGCCGCAGGCTGATTTCATTAATTAAATCGCACTATGTGCGATGAAATCACTCGGTGAAACCTCATGATGAAATCCTCGACTCTGCCTCGGATGAAATCTTTGCTACGCAAAGATGTAGCAATGCACCTATTTACTAATCCCACAAAATGATATATAATACAACTATGATTACCAACGAACTTATAAGCGGGCTGGAAGGGCTTGCGAAGCTGCGGCTCACGGACAGTGAGCGGGCAAGTGTGAGCGCCGAACTCGGCGACATACTTGCATATATGGAGATACTCGGCGAGCTTGACACCGACGGTGTCGAGGCTAAAAGTCACGCCTTTGAAGCGGAGTGCGAACTGCGCGAGGACATAAAGAGAGACTCGCTGACTGCAGATGAAATAACGGCAAATGCGCCCGACGGTTGCTTTAAGGTACCGAGGGCGTTTGAGTGAGGTGCGGTATGGATATTACAAAGCTGACCGCGCTTGAACTCGCGGCAAAAATCAAAGGCGGCGAAATCACGCCGACAGAGGCGGTAAACGCTGTATATAACGCCGCAAAGAGCGACAGATACAACTGCTATATTTCGCTTGACATCGAGCCTGCTTTAGCGCTTGCAGAGCAGGTGGAAGCGCGTATGAACAGCGGCGAAAAGCTGTCTGCGCTTGCTGGCGTGCCGATTGCGATTAAGGACAACATCTGCACAAAAGGCATAACCACGACTGCCGGATCAGAGATGCTTGCGGACTTCGTTCCGCCGTACGACGCAACCGTTATCAGAAGGCTCAAAGCAGCGGGTATGATACCGCTCGGCAAAACGAATATGGACGAATTTGCTATGGGCGCTACGACGGAAACATCGGCGTTCGGCGTGACAAAAAATCCGCACAACACAGACTGCGTGGCAGGCGGCTCGTCGGGCGGCGCGGCTGCTGCCGTTGCCGCAAACAGTGCTGTTATCGCGCTCGGCAGCGATACGGGCGGCTCAGTAAGGCAGCCCTGCTCATTCTGCGGTGTTACGGGACTTAAGCCGACATACGGCGCTGTGTCGCGCTACGGTCTGATTGCCTTTGCCTCGTCGCTTGACACTATCGGCACTATCGGCAAAAATGCCGCTGACGTTGCGGCTGCTTACAATATTATCCGCGGCAAAGACGAAAAGGATATGACCACCGCTGACACAACTGCCGTTACTGACGGCGGAACTCTCAAGGGCAAAAAAATCGGTATTCCCACAGAATTCCTTGAGTGCGAAATCAGCGAATACATACTGCGTGCGGCTGATGAATTGCGCTCGCTCGGTGCAACAGTTGAGGAGTTCTCCCTCCCGCTTATCAGGTACGCTGTTCCCGCTTATTACATCATTGCGTGCGCCGAGGCGAGCTCCAACCTTGCGCGCTACGACGGCGTGAAATACGGCTACAGGAGCGAAGCCGAAACGCTTGAGGAAATGTACATAAAATCACGCAGCGAAGCATTCGGCAAAGAGGTCAAAAAGCGCATTATGCTCGGCAACTTTGTGCTGTCTGCCGGCTATTTTGACGACTATTACAAGAAGGCGCTGCAGACGAAGCAGCTTATCTGCAAGGCGTTTGATGAAGCGTT
>CAYZPT010000205.1:0-2010 GCA_964480285.1 uncultured Bacteroides sp. | reverse complement strand
TATTGAGTTCAGGGTTGACAAGGATGTTGCCGGCGTTACGGGCAAGCAGCTTATGGATCTCAAACTCAAAAAGAATCTGCTTATCGCGTTTATCAACCGCAAGGGCAGAATCATAATCCCCGGCGGTAAAGACAGTATTCTTGCAGGTGACACGGTTATGATTGTTACCACCAACAAAGGATTTAACGATATCAGTGATATTTTGGCATAGATTTTATTAATTAAGGTTAGTTTATGAATGTATCAATTATAAGACGAATCCTCGGGTATGTGCTGATACTTGAAGCCGTTATGCTCATACTGCCTTGCACAGTTGCACTTATCTACGGTGAGGGTGAAGTCATTTCATTTGTTATTACATCATTAATATGTCTTACAGTCGGTGCGGCAATGGGGTTGAAAAAACCGCAGAACAATGTATTCTATCTCAAAGAAGGATGCGTTGCGACTGCGCTCAGCTGGGTATTCCTCAGCCTTTTTGGCTGCCTGCCGTTTATACTCTCGGGTGCAATTCCGAACTTTACGGACGCGCTGTTTGAAACGGTTTCCGGCTTTACGACAACGGGTGCGAGCATACTCACCGAGGTTGAATCGCTGCCGAAATGCGTGCTTTTCTGGCGTAGTTTTACGCACTGGATCGGCGGTATGGGTATTCTTGTATTCCTGCTTGCGATTGTTCCGCTGTCAGGAGGTACAGGCTCAAACATCAACCTGATGAAAGCGGAAAGCCCGGGTCCGTCAGTCGGCAAGCTCCGACCGAAGATGAGGACTACTGCAAGCTATCTTTACGCTATTTACGTCGCAATTACCGTGCTTGAAATCATACTTCTTGTTGTGGGCAGGATGCCGCTTTTTGAGGCTGTTACAACTGCTTTCGGCACAGCAGGTACCGGCGGCTTCGGTGTAAAGAATGACAGTATAGGCAGCTATTCGCCGTATATTCAGTGGGTTGTTACGGTGTTTATGATTGCATTCGGTGTTAACTTTAACGCGTACTTCCTGCTTATTTTCGGTCAGTTTAAGCGCGCGCTTTCTATTGATGAAATCAGATGGTATGTGATTCTGATTTTGTCGTCAATCGGTGTGCTGTTTGCATCTACATACCATAGTGTTTATAACGCTTCCGACGCGCTGCGCCACTCGGCGTTCCAGGTTGCGTCGATTATGACTACAACAGGCTTTTCCACTGCCGATTTCGATTCCTGGCATGGAGCTTCAAAGACAGTGCTTGTCATGCTTATGTTTGTCGGCGCGTGCGCGGGCAGTACGGGCGGCGGTATCAAGGTGTCGCGCTTCGTGGTTGCGGGTAAGGGCGTGCTTCGTGAAATCCGTTCATACGTTCACCCCAAGGGCGTTGAAAATATGAAGATGGACGGAAAAATTCTTGATAAAAGCGTTATCAAGGCAACGAATATTTATATGATTACGTTTATGTTCGTTTTTGCATTTTCGACATTTTTAGTATCGCTTGAAGGTCACGATTTGCTCACGAACTTCACCTCTGTTGCTGCGACAATTAACAATATCGGTCCCGGTCTTGAGATGGTCGGACCGACAAAAAACTTCAGCTTTTTCGGTGTGTTAAGCAAGTATGTGTTCATTTTTGATATGCTTGCAGGCAGACTGGAGCTTTTCCCGATGCTGCTTATCCTCAACCCCGTTTTGTGGAAGGATACGTTTAACCAGAGCATCAAAAAGCGCCGCAATAAAAAAGTTTTAAAATAGGCTGATTTATTATTAAAAAAAGGAGTAAATTATGGAAAACAATCTTAATCCTACCCCGGAAGAAATGCAGAAACTTATTGAAAAAGCAAAGGCGGATTTAAAGGCGCAGGTTGACAAGATGACGCCTGAGGAACGCCGTGAAGCTGCACTTAAAGCAAAGCAGGCTATTGCGGATGATAATGCTGAGATGGAAAGATTAATTAACATGGCACATAGCCTTTCAGACGACACCCCTGCACAAACAAACGCAGCGCCGAACTTTTGCTCAAACTGCGGCGCACCGGC
>CAYZPT010000204.1:0-2052 GCA_964480285.1 uncultured Bacteroides sp. | reverse complement strand
GCGTTAATTATCACTATATTGCGGAGTTCACGGGCGGACTTTTCAAGGCGTACATCACGGACGAGAGCGGTAACGTTGTGCAGAATATAGCCCAATCGAGTGACGATACCTTTATTTCGCGCCTTAACAAGTCTACTAAAGAAACTATTACAAGCATCAAAATCGGCGACGACGACGATAATTACTATTACAAAGGTCTTGAATACAGAAACATCACCTTCTATTCAGGCGATGAAAATGCACTCCATTTTAATATGAACGGACGCGAAACACTGTATAAAGGCTCAACAGGATTTTTGTACGGTGAGGCGGAAATCAATGTTCCGTCAATAGATTTGCTCAGCGGTCTGCAGCCCGATACTATGGTTCAAAAAGCGTACGGCGGCAAGCAACATCCTACGGGCGACGCAGTGAGAACAAGCTCTGCGCTTCTTTCGTCGGGTGTCAAGGATATGCAGATATATCTGCAGGACTACTATCTTGAGTGGCCCTACGACGCGCCTTACAAAGACGGAGCAATAGACCTCGATTCCTATCAGAGCACGGTTGAAAAAATACTTTACGCTATGATTTGCGATGAGGCTCAACAGGGCGACGACGGCGCTTTTTTGGGCAGCGACGGAAAGTACTATGTGCTCAATGAAAACAGCAAAAACTACAGTTACGTTCTGTTCAACGAGCCCGACCAGATATGGTACGGCGGCAACCTTGACGGTCTGAAAGCAGCGTGGAAGAAGATTTACGACGCTGTTCACGCGATAGACCCCGACGCCCGCTGCGCAGGACCGAACTATTCGGGCTACAATCAGGCGGATTACATATCGTTTATGTCGTACTGCTACGACAACAACTGCCTGCCCGAAGTGATTTCGTGGCACGAACTTGGCGACAGTTCGCTCACCGATTTTTACAGCCATTACGACTCGGTTAACAGTATGAAGAACACTTACTACACCGCCGCTTATGCCGAAAAGAGTGGCAGGAGTTATCAGCCGCAGTTGATGGTTAACGAGTACGCAAGGCATTATGATATAGGCGCTCCGGGCGGACTTGTTAAGTGGCTCTCTATGTTTGAAGAAAAGGATATGAGCGGCTGTATGGCTTACTGGGCTATGGCAAACACGCTTAACGAGATGGCAGCCGACCAGAACTCGCCCACATCAACGTGGTGGGTTTATCACTGGTACGCACAGATGACAGGCAAGCAGTGCCCGCTTATTTCCCCAACCTTTGATAAGACTCGTTTTTACGGTTTGACCGCTTATGATGAGGATATCAACACGGCGTATGCTCTTTTCGGCGGCGGCGCAAACGACATCGGTAGCGAAACGGTTTACCTTGACAGCATCAATTCTACCGACCTTGTTAACAATAATGGTGCAGTTAATGTCAAGCTTTACGCTGTGGGATTTTCCGGTCAGCTTGGCGCAAACTATAAGCCTGAGGTGGTTTTTGACGGCGTGATGGCTACCGAAAACAATTCGCTCTCTGTCACCGTGAACAACACGGACGAAATGCAGGCGTATTTTGCAGTTATAACAAAGCCGGACGACGGTGTTTCATCCGGCAGTGCGCAGAGCCTGCAGTATCCTGTTTTGAGCTATGAGGCTGAGGATGCCGAGCTTATCGGCGGTGCAACAGCGTATCCTAAAGTGGGTTGGTCGACCTTTGCAACGAGCGGCAGAGCGGACGTAGGCAGCATAAACAACAACGGCGACGGCGTTAAGTTTACGGTTAACGTTCCCGAAAACGGATATTACAACGCGTCGCTTTTCTATTCAATTCAGGCGCCTTACGTTAATCCGCAGACCCTTGAACCCGATGCCGGCGGTCAGAACAGAGGCATCGGCAAGGCGTTGCCTTACGGCGTGTGGCTCGATTCAGACAGGCTTGACGACATCACGCTCGAATCGACTGTAACCTGGGCGTATAAGAATCATTACGACCTGCCGGTATACCTTACTGCCGGTGAGCACGAATTAACCTTCAAGCAGATCAACGGCGACGAGGGCAACAAGGGCAATCTGCAGCTTGTTGCAGCGCTCGATAAGC
>CAYZPT010000203.1:0-2060 GCA_964480285.1 uncultured Bacteroides sp. | reverse complement strand
GCTTGCAGAAAATATTTTAAATAATTGAGAATTGAGAGTTGAGAATTGAGAATTCAGGTTACTCGCTTCGCTCAAATAATAAAATGGGTGAGGGCGGAGCCCTCCGTTAATTCTCCATTTTCCATTCTCCATTCTAAATTCTTTCGACCGAAGGGAGAAATAAAATGCGAATAGGTCATGGTTACGATGTGCATAAACTTGTTGAGGGCAGGAAGCTGATTGTAGGCGGCGTTGATATTCCGCACACGCTCGGCTTGCTCGGTCACTCTGACGCTGACGTGCTGCTTCACGCAATTTCGGACGCACTGCTCGGTGCTGCGGCGCTCGGCGACATCGGCGGAATGTTCCCCGACACTGATGAAAAGTGGAAAGGCGCAGATTCGCTCAAGCTGCTTGCGGCAGTTGCCGACAGGGTGAAAGGCGAGGGCTTTGCGATTGAGAACATCGACTCAACGTTGATTGCACAGGCACCGAAGATGAAACCGCACATTGACAAGATGCGTGCAAATATCGCCTCAGCCTGCGGCATTGATGTATCGCAGGTGAGCGTTAAGGCAACAACGGAGGAACGCCTTGGCTTTACCGGCAGGGAAGAGGGCATCTCCGCCCACGCGGTTGTGCTGATTAAATAACCCAGTGGCACCCACTGGTACCCACTGGCAGCGACCGCTACCGACCGCAACCGATCGCAGCCGATATAGATACAGATATAGAAACAGATACAGATACAGATACAGACATTGATATTGAAATAGTAATAGTAATAGAAAGAGTAGCAGAAACAGAGAATACTGCTGCTCTTTTTTACTGCTTTTAAAAGCGGGTTGATGATGTTTTGCGCGTTCACAAATAATTAACCAAATTACTTATTATATACATTGACTTATCAGCCGGGCGGTATTATAATATAATTGATTAACAGCGTTAATTAATTATAGCGAGGTGATTTATTTGGTTATTTTTAAGGCTGACGACAAATCGCTTGACATCGTGCGAAACGGCGAGGTTGTTTACACCCTCTCTGACAGCGTGAACGGTGTGTTTCCGATTGCTTTCGGCAGAGGCGAAAACAAGTATTCAATGAACCACGGCACTTTTAAAATTACAGAAACTATACGTGAAAAGACCCCTTGCACAATCTGCTCTGTTACTGCTGATGATAGCACCGCTACACTGTGGATTAAGCTTGTCAGCGGCAAAAAGGGCGCAGTTACTCTTACTGCAGAGGGCGACAAGGTGTGCTTTGACTTTGATGGCTTTGACGGTTGTAACAGGATGTGGATAACGCTTCCTGCAACGGCTGATGAATACATCTACGGCAGCGGCGAGCTGTTCTCGGAGTTCAACATCCGCGGCAAGAATGTCAACGTCTGGGTTGCCGAACATATCAACGCAGTGCAGATTACGAAAAAGCTGATTAAGCAGCTCTTCGGCATTAAGAACACTATGAAAAAGCAACCGTTTAGTAAGTACGAAACTTACTACGCACAGCCGACCTTCCTCAGTTCGCGCAAGTACTTTTTCCACTCGCTGACTACGGCGAGGAGCGAGTTTGACCTTACGGCAGAAGCGTACCACACAGTCAAGGTTGACGGGATTGCCTCGTTTTACATCGGCTTTGGCGATACGTTTGAAGAGGTTATGACCAATCTTACCGATATCGTCGGCAGGCAACCCGAACTTCCCGACTGGGTGTACGACGGTCAGATTATCGCGTCGCAGGGCGGCACCGAGGATTACGACAACGCAATCAAAACGAGTGATGAAAATGACCTGCATATGAACGGTATCTGGATTCAGGACTGGGAGGGCAGGCGCGTTACCGCCGCCGGCAAGCAGCTTTTCTGGAACTGGGAGTGGGACAGCGATCTTTACCCGGGACTTGACGAGCGTATTAAGGCGAATAACGAAAAGGGCATTAAAACCCTCGGCTACATCAACCCGTTCCTTGCAGTTGAAAAGCCGCTTTACAAAGAGGCGAGCGAGAAGGGCTACTGTGTTAAGGTGCCTTCGCAGCAGCGTCGGCGTCGGCAGAGGCGCCTGCGGCAGGATCAGCCGGG
>CAYZPT010000202.1:0-2153 GCA_964480285.1 uncultured Bacteroides sp. | reverse complement strand
CACCCAGATAAAGCTGACGTCGCGTTCCCTCGCCTGGTCGTCAAAAATACCGTTTAGTCCGTCCATACCTTTGCAGGAAATCTGGTCGTACATAATAACCATATCGGCGTTGAACTCCTCGACAATACGCCAGAGCTCGTCGACTACATTCTGATATCCGCCCTTGGTATGCTTACGCATAGTGGTGCGTTGGAGCGTTTTTGCAAGCGTGGCAAGCGCTTTGTCCTTGTCCTCCGTGTCGTACATATAGTAGGAAATCATCGTTTCCATATCCATTACGACATTGACGCCCCAGCAATTTTCAAGCCAGTTTGCAAGGCTTGTGTAATAGTTTGCCGGGCACGACCACACGATTGCACGGTGACGCATTTCCTTTGAACACTTATTCTGCTTTGCGTACGCGTCAAGCATCAGCTTGTTGACCTTTTTGTCAACCTTGAGGAAGCGCGGGTCCATACCGCCCGAGATGTGGAAGTAGAACAGCCTGTACAGCCAGAAGGTTGCGCCCGTCATCTGCGGATAGTCGGTTTTGTTAACCTCCCACTTCTGAATTTCGTACTCGGTCTGCTTGTTGTACTGCTTCATTGCGGTGAAGAAGTGCTCCCAATCCCACTTTTCGCCTGTCTGTTCTTCAACAAACTGAATAGCGGATTTGATTTCATCAATTGCATATTCCTGCACGTCGTCGCCGTTATAGCGAAGCGGCACATTGATAACCTGTGTAGGAATATTGAAACGTCTGTCAATGTAAGACGAATTGATAACCGAGCCGTCGCACGGCATATTACATGTAAGTGCGCATACACCGACAAGCGGGTAATCGTCGTTAATCGCAACGCCTGCCTCGGCTGACGGCAGCGGACAGACGTCCGCAGGCACACCGTATCCCTCGGTTAAATCGACGTAAGGCGCGGTGATGTGCTGATCAACCATAGAGGTCAGGAAAATCGGAATAGTAGTAACGTGGTTATCCCTCAGATTCGGGAAGCCTGCGATAAACTCGGAGGAGAAAATCTCGTCTACATTTACGGTCTTATCTGCCCACTTTGATTTTTCGTGAAAATGCCTGTCGTTTGTGAGCAGGAAATTGATAAGATCTGTAGTCGGCTTGACGAGCATATTAAAATGCAGGTGAGTTATGCGAAGCTGCGGTCCGCGCAGACCTTCGGTGTGGCGGTCAACCCACGCAGGGGCGGTGAGATAGCTCATCATCCAGCGGTAATTCAGAAGTCCCTGAACCGTTGATACAGGTGCTTTACCCGCCATAACGATAATATCTTTCCAAGTAATCAGCCAGCGATAGTAGTCGTACGCAGTGTCTGCAACGCCGCGCCACTCCCTGTGTTTGAGCAGACCTGTTTTGTCCTGATGCAAATCACCGAGGTTGCTCGGCTCATTGCGCCATAAGTTTTTCAGTTTATCTTTTAAACTCATTTTGCCTGCTCCTTTTCTCTCTGAATTTTCTTAATTTCAAGGCTTTCAACAAAAGCCTGAACGCGCGTTCTCAACTGACCTGACGCGTTTGCCGTATACTGACGGTCAACGCAGACGGATGGAATACCGAAATCATTTGTCACGATATGCGAAGCAAGCGCTCTCTCGTAACCCCAGTATTCACAGAACTTAAGTTGCTCATAAAGCACGCCGTCAGCGTGGTAATCCTCAACGAGCTGCTTAACATATTCTCGCCTGCCCTCAACCTTTGCCTGCTCCATATAGCGCGGGCACTGGCAGGTTTTCATATAGTGAACTAAAATCTGCTCGAGCACATCATGGTCGTCGGTAAGGTGTATCTCTTCCCTGCCCGGCAGGGCACCGAAACAGTAGCGGTCTGCAACAACAAGCGCACCCGAATCCTCAATGAGTTTGGTAAAATCGGGGTCGTCCATCTCGGAGCCTACAACTACGATTTTTGCCCTGTAACTCTTCTTTTCATCGGGGACTCTCGTCTTGAGTTCCTCAGCAGTTTCACGCAATTTATCAATGATAAGATACTTCGGACAGCAATATGTAATGAGGTTTAACACATGGTATTCGTAGCCCGTGATGCGCGGATTTTCTTCTTTTCTGTATTCACCGATTTCGGTCATCAGGCGGCAGATCTCATTGTGCTCTTCAACAGCTTTACGAAGCGCATCCTCGCTTATATCAAC
>CAYZPT010000201.1:1053-2172 GCA_964480285.1 uncultured Bacteroides sp. | reverse complement strand
GCTTGAGCTGATCTTCGGTCAACGTATCGAGCTTGCGGACATATCGCAGTATAGCGGTGCAGTCCTGTACGTTGGTCTTGCCGTCGCCTGTTACGTCGCCGGGTGTTTCGACGGTCTCACCCAGTACATATACGCTGAAGTGATCGGTGGTGAACACCATATAGCCGTCTTTGTACTTAGCGTTCATATCGGTCATCGTACCGTCGGCTTCAAAGCGGAAGACCTTGGCGTTCTCGTTTGAGCAGGGTATCTTAACGGGGACGATGTTCTCGGGCTGTACAGTCTCGCCGTCCTTAGTCAGAGAGATGTCATAGGCGGTCATTTTATTACATCCGTCCGGCAGATCGCAAATGATCTCGGAGGTAATATCCTTGACTGTCAGCTCTGTATCTTCGGGTACAGCGAGGATGATACCTGTCGTCGTATCAGCCTTATCTTTCAGCGGTACAAAGGTAAACTCATTATCCTTTGCGTACCTTTCAGCCTCACTGCCCTCATAGCCGTAGAAAGTGAAACCGTCGACTTTCTCAGTTTCCCAGTTATCGTCGTAGTAATAACCAAATGTGTCAGAACCGATACTTGTGACTGAAGAGGGGATAGTAACGCTCGTTAAGCTTTTGCAGTTGAAAAACGCCCGAGCATCGATACTCGTGACGGAATCAGGGATAGTAACGCTCGACAAACCCGCACAGTCGTAAAATGAACGAAAACCGATACTTGTGACGGAGTCAGGGATAACTATGTTCGTCAGACCTACACAGTCGGAAAATGCATTGGCATAGATACTTGTGACGGAGTTAGGGATAACTGTATTTTGACATCCGAGTAATAAGTTGTTTTTTTCTGTTTCAATGATAGCGTTACTATTATCGCGACTGTCATAGACTGTATTGCCAGAGTCAACCTGAATGACTGTCAGCCTCGGACAGCCGTCAAACGCACTGTCACCGATACTTGTTACGGAGTTGCCTATGTTTACGCTTATGAGGTTAGTGCAATAATAAAACGCATCACCACCTATTCTTGTCACAGAATCGGGAACGGTAACGCTTGTAAGACTTTCGCAATATGCAAACGCCGCTTTATCAATAATTGTAACCGTGTATCCGTCTAAAGTTG
>CAYZPT010000201.1:0-1040 GCA_964480285.1 uncultured Bacteroides sp. | reverse complement strand
AATAACCATAATCGGGATAGGCTGGGTCTGTAGCTCCGACCAACGATGTATCGCTATCAGCTGCCGACACACTGAATGGCACGATGTTGAATACGCTCAATAACATTATGAACAATAAGAGCAGGCTGATGATTTTCTTTCTTTTGTTCATTTTGTCCTCCTTGTTTTTCGTTGTAGATTCTCTGGTTGCGGGACTGCCTTTGCCTTCTATATTAGGGCAATGTCGGCAACTAAGGCTGATAAAACGTTTATTGTAGGGGAGTGCCTTGGTGCTCCCGATTGAAAATCAAATGATTTTCTATATTTATCTTACGTTTAAAGATAAATAAAAAGCTTCAAAATACTGTCAAAGCTACATCAGAGTTCGCTCCGAGAACGGGAGCACCAGATACGCGTATCACGGCACTCCCCTACAGTTGACTGATGCAACTCGTAAGTAGACGACATTGCTTAGCGGTAGAGGCTAAATCCCTCGCACCGACCTGATCGGAAACCGCGCAATAAAAAATGCGCAGCCCGTGAGCTACGCACGAAACAGACATTGCCCCTTTGCTGCGACACAATTTTCACAACTATTATACGTGAAAGAGAGCCTGTATTTTTACCAAGATAAAAATACACGCACAATAGTTGTTAAATATGTTAAATTGTGTCGCAACATTATTATACCACGAGTCCTATTGTCATGCAAACCAAAATAATCGTAGTCTTTTTATGCACTATACACAACCGCAAACCGAAAATGGCAAAAGAGTAAAAATGAGAAAAAAGGAGTAAAAATGAGCTAAATGAAGCTCAATGAGGTGTATATTAAAAAATCCCGAAATTTGCTTGACTTTGGCTTTGGAACGTGGTAGTATATACAGGCGTTAAGAAAAAGTGATTTATGACTCACGTTTGCTTACATGAATGATCAAAGGAGGAACGCTATATGTCAACTTATATGGCTAAAAAAGGCGAGGTCGAGCGCAAGTGGTATGTGATCGACGCCGCGGGCAAGCCCCTCGGTAAGGTTGCGGCTGAAGCGGCTGTGCTGCTCA
>CAYZPT010000200.1:0-2173 GCA_964480285.1 uncultured Bacteroides sp. | reverse complement strand
AGCGTTACGGCGACAAGCTTGCGTTCACTGTGCTGAGCTCCCCGACTGACGCTTACGAATTCAGCTTTGTGGCAGTACCTGCACAGCGTGAAGCGGGTGTGACAAAAAAGTTTAAATCAAAGGGGTATGACATGGACAAAGTACTTAACACAATCAAGTCCTGCGCAGGCGAAGTGACTTTGACAAGGGCGCAGGCGGACGAGATTAACGATTATATCGAAGATCTCAAAACAGGTGCAGAGCTCGGCGAGGTATACAAAAAGGAGCTGCAAAAAGACGTTACTGCAAAGCTCATGCTCGCGCTGCCGAACGTGGACGGCGAGCTGCTTAAATCCGTAACGGCAGTTATGACCGTTAAAGAGCTTATGGGCTTTAAGAACGGACTGAATACGGGTATGGCTCCGCAGCTTGCACCAAATAAAGAAAAGAAACAGAAAACAGACTACTCTCAGTTCAGAATTTAGGAGGTAAAAATGAGTATTTCATTTAAAGGTTACGAAAACAAAACCATCACATTTGAAGCGGCAGAAGGCCTCACAGCAGGCGCGCCCGTAACAGTCGACGCAAACGGCAAGGCTGCAAACGCAAGTGCAGACGGTTATTTTGTAGGCGTTTGCACAGCAATCAGAAACGGTTGGGCAAGTGTTCAGACAGAGGGCTATGTTGAGGTACCGTACACAGGTACCGCTCCCAGCCACGGTCTTGTTTCGCTTGTTGCCGCAGGCGAAAGCAAGGTTAAAGCAGGCGGCGACGGAGACATCGCGCTTTACAAGGTAATCAAGGTTGACACCGAAAACACTACCGTAGGATTTATCCTTTAATAACACAGGAGGTAATAATAATGTCATATGATAATCTGAAAATCGAAAAGGAGTTATACACATCAGGTAAAAGCTTTACCAAGGCGCTTGAAAGCCTTGACCCGTCCGAAAACTATGCGGGTACTCCGCTTGAGGGACTTGACGCGTATCAGCGCCAGCTCAAGCGCTTTGACATCAAGGTATCGGGCGCGGATTCAGACACAGTATCCAAGTTTTTCCAGACTTCGGACTCATCTGCACTCTTCCCCGAATATGTGGCAAGAGCCGTAAGACAGGGCCTTAACGAGTCCGACGTTGTAAGCCAGATGGTTGCGGCTACAACAAACATCGATTCGCTCGACTACAGAGCTGTTGAAAGCATTGTTGACGAGGACTCAAACGCTCCTGAGCACATTATGGAGGGCACATTTATCCCCGAGACAACCGTAAAGCTCAAGGACACACTCACCCCGCTCAACAAGCGCGGCAGAATGCTTGTTGCTTCATACGAGGCGGTCAAGTTCCAGAAGCTCGACGTGTTCACCGTAATCCTCAAGCAGATTGGTGAATACATCGCAAGATGCCAGACATTTGACGCAATCCAGACAATCTACAGCTTCAATCAGAACGACATCCATACCTTTACAGGCGGAGTTACATATTCTAACCTTGTTGATTTCTGGAATCTTTTTGACCCGTACAATCTTACAACCATCGTGACTGACGCCGGCACTATGTCAACTATGCTCAAACTCGATGAGTTCAAGGATGCGGTTGCAGGTCTTAACTTCCACGGCACAGGCTCTATGATTACGCCGTTCGGCGCAAATCTTGTAAAGGCAAAATGCCTTGCAAATCAGGACCTCATTATCGGTCTTGACAAGAATTACGCACTTGAAAAGGTGCAGGCAGGCGACGTTGTGACAGACTTTGACAAGCTTATTGACCGCCAGCTTGAACGCGCAACAGTAAGCTGCATCGCAGGCTTCTCACCGATTTTTGAAGGCGCTTCACAGATCGCTTCGTACTAAAGCGAGGTAGTTTGTATGATTGATATTGAAAGCGTAACCGATACGCTGTGTTCAATCTCCGGCATAAGCGCAGATGAGCTTGAAAACTATTCCGTCCTTATACAGAATTCGGCAAGCGTTGTTCAGAACTCGCTGATTGACAGCAGTCTTGAAACCGACGGCAGAGTTATTTACCTTGCCGCAACACGCGCATACTACAACATTATGCTGACAGGCACAAACGCGGATGACGTGAGCGATTTTGCCGCAGGCGATATAAAAATCAGTCTGCGCTCGCAACCTGCCGAAAGCGCGCTTAAGCTCTATCAGGAAGCTGCTGAAGCAGTCAGCGGACTTGTGCGT
>CAYZPT010000199.1:0-2190 GCA_964480285.1 uncultured Bacteroides sp. | reverse complement strand
AAACGCTCTCTGTCCTCGGCGATATCGATTGATTCAGCAGATGTGCCAAGTATATTTATACCATTTTTGTCAAGGAACTTTGTGAGCTTAATGGCAGTCTGACCGCCGAAGGCAACAACAACGCCAATCGGGTTTTCAGCCTTGATGATGTTCATAACGTCCTCGTCGCACAGCGGCTCAAAATACAGCCTGTCGCCCGTGTCAAAGTCGGTTGAAACGGTTTCGGGGTTGTTGTTAACGAGTATAACCTCATAGCCGAGCTCCTTGAGCGTCCACACGCAGTGAACGGAGGAGTAGTCAAACTCGATGCCCTGACCTATACGGATAGGTCCTGAGCCGAGAACGATAATCTTCTCTTTACCGCTTTGCGGCAGTGTACGCGACTCGCAGTGTTCATCGTAAGTCGAGTAGAAATAAGGTGTTTCCGCCGCGAATTCCGCGCCGCAGGTGTCAACCATTTTGTAAACACAGTCGCGATGGTAAGCAAGCGAGCTGCCGCTGATTTTTTTCAGCGCCTTGTCGGTATAGCCGAGGTTTTTGCCCTTGATGTACATCTCTTTAGAGAGTGGTGTACCGGCAATTGCCTTTTCAAAGTCCGCAAGGTTTTTGAGTTTATAGAGGAACCACTCGTCGATAAGTGTGGTTTTGTGTATTTCGTCAATGCTTGCGCCGTTTTTGAGCGCCTTGAAAACTGTGAACAGGCGCAGGTCGTCCTGCTTTGTCAAATCAACGTCCTCAATAGCAGGATTGTTTAGCGTGTCAAGCCCGATTTCCGCACCGCGCACGGCTTTCATAATCGCCGCTTCAAACGAGGTCGCAATGCTCATAACCTCGCCGGTTGCTTTCATCTGCGTGCCGAGCTTGCGCGAAGCCTGCACGAACTTGTCAAACGGCCACTTCGGAACTTTAACTACAACGTAGTCGAGCGTAGGCTCAAAGCACGCGCAGGTTTTGCCCGTGACGTCGTTTTGAATCTCGTCAAGCGTGTAGCCGAGCGCGATTTTTGTGGTAACCTTTGCAATCGGGTAGCCCGTCGCCTTTGATGCAAGCGCGGATGAACGGCTTACACGCGGGTTAACCTCAATAACGCTGTATTCAAAGCTTTCGGGGTTTAGCGCAAACTGGCAGTTGCAGCCACCCTCGATGCCAAGTTCTGTGATAATATCAAGTGATGCAGTACGCAGCATCTGATATTCCTTATCTGCAAGCGTAACCGCAGGTGCGATAACAATGCTGTCGCCCGTGTGCACGCCGACAGGGTCAAAGTTTTCCATAGAGCATACCGCAATCACGTTGCCCGCGCTGTCGCGCATAACCTCAAACTCAATCTCCTTCCATCCGGCAATGTACTTTTCAACAAGCACCTGCGTGATGGGGGAGAGCATAAGTCCGTTTTTGGCAATGACGGAAAGCTCCTTTTCATTGTACGCAACGCCGCCGCCTGCACCGCCGAGCGTGAACGCCGGACGGATGATAACGGGGTAGCCGATTTCTGCGGCAATGCGCTTTGCGTTCTCCAAATCATTTGCAATTTCAGACGGCACAACGGGCTGGTTGAGTTTAACCATCGTGTCGCGGAACATCTGCCTGTCCTCGGCTTTGTCAATAGCTTCTGCGTTTGTGCCAAGCAGCTTAACGCCCATCTTGTCAAGGTAGCCGTCCTTTGCAAGCTGCATACCGATAGTAAGCCCTGTCTGTCCTCCAAGTCCGCAGAGGATAGAGTCGGGGCGTTCTTTTTCAATAATTCTTTTAACCGTTTTTTCGGTAAGCGGTTCAAGATAAATGCAGTCGGCAAGCGCCTCGTCGGTCATAATCGTTGCGGGGTTGGAGTTGACGAGCACAACCTCAATGCCCTCGTCCTTTAGCACGCGGCACGCCTGCGCGCCTGCGTAGTCAAACTCTGCAGCCTGACCGATTACAATTGGTCCGGAGCCGATAACAAGTACCTTTTTTATGTCTTTATTCAGAGGCATTTTCACTACCTCCCATCATCGAAATGAATTTGTCAAAAATAAATCTCGTGTCGTGCGGACCGCTGCAGGCTTCCGGATGAAACTGCACCGAAAACGCCTTTTTGTCGGGGTAATCAACGCCCTCGCACGTGCCGTCGTTTGCATTGACATACGATACAACGCCGCCCACAGCCTCAACGCTCTCATTAATAACAGCGTATCCGTGGTTCTGTGAGGA
>CAYZPT010000198.1:0-2209 GCA_964480285.1 uncultured Bacteroides sp. | reverse complement strand
CCGTAGTGAGTATAGTGTACGTCACGAACCTCGAAGCCTGCACGGTCTCTTGAAAGACCGCCGGGACCGAGTGCCGAAAGACGTCTTTTGTGTGTGAGCTCTGCAAGCGGGTTGTTCTGGTCCATAAACTGTGAAAGCGGTGATGAACCGAAGAACTCGCGGATTGCAGCAACTACAGGTCTGATGTTAATCAGCGCCTGAGGTGTGATAGCCTCCTCGTCGTCCTGAGCCTGGAGAGTCATACGCTCGCGGATAACTCTTTCCATACGGGTAAAGCCGATGCGGAACTGATTCTGCAGCAGCTCGCCTACCGCACGGATACGGCGGTTGCCGAGGTGGTCGATATCGTCAGTTGTGCCTACACCCTTTGCAAGATTGCAGAGGTAGGACACAGTTGCGAAGATATCGTCAACGATAATATGGTTAGGAATGAGATCGTCGTGCTTAAGTGCAATTTCCTCAGCGAGTGCGTCCTTATCGTCGCCGCACTTATCAAGGATTTCAGTCAGCACGCGGTAAGAAACTTTTTCATTAATGCCGAGCTCCTTGGTGTCAATATCAACAAAGCCGTTGATATCAACCATGCCGTTAGATACGATTTTAACCTCTTCGCCGGTCTCTAACTTAACGAATGCAGACATAACGCCGGCATTCTCGATTTCCTGCGCTTTTTCAGCAGTAATCTTTTCGCCCTCGTCAGCAAGCAGCTCGCCAAGAGGTGAGATAACAGGCTGTGCGAGTTTCTGACCTGTAAGACGGTCAGCAATGCCGAGTTTCTTGTTATACTTATATCTGCCGACTCTTGAAAGGTCATAGCGGTGTGCATCAAAGAAGAGTCCGTCAAGGTGAGCCTGTGCAGTTTCAAGCGTCGGCGGCTCGCCCGGGCGCAACTTCTTGTAAACTTCAAGAAGCGCTTCTTCCTGATTCTTTGTTGTATCCTTTTCAATCGTTGCTTCGATTCTCTCATCATCGCCGAAAAATTCGCGGATTTCAGCATCTGTTGAAAGACCGAGTGAACGAAGGAAAGTGGTGATAAAAATCTTCCTGTTCTTATCTATTCTTACATAGAAAAGGTCGTTTGCGTCAGTTTCATACTCAAGCCACGCACCGCGGTTAGGAATAACTGTGTTAGTAAACAGTTCCTTACCTGTCTTGTCATGTTCCATATGGTAGTAAACACCGGGAGAACGAACAAGCTGGGAGACAATACATCTTTCTGCACCGTTGATAACAAAGGTACCTGCTTCGGTCATAAGCGGGAAATCACCCATAAAGATAGTGTTTTCCTTAACCTCGCCTGTCTCCTTGTTCTGCAGAATCGCTCTTACCTTGAGGGGCTTTGCGTAAGTGGTATCTCTTGACTTGCACTCTGCAATGGAGTACTTTGGCTCATCGTCCATCGAATAATCGACAAAATCAAGCACAAGGTTACCCGTGTAGTCGCTGATTGAGCCAATGTCGCGGAACACTTCTTTGAGTCCTTCGTCAAGGAACCACTGATACGATTTCTTCTGCACCTCAATAAGGTTTGGCATCTGCATTACCTCATTGATTTTGGCAAAACTTTTTCGAGTGGTTGTGCCGAGTTCAACATCCTTCACATTTACCATAAAGGTCTCACTCCGTTTCTAACTTATTTCGCTTTAAAATAGAGAATTATAGCCGCCGAAAGGACGGAAAAATTGTTAATTTTTTGTATCCTCAAACAGCCGAAAAATAGCCATAAGGGCAGATAATTCCATTTTAATCGTGCTAATCAGTATATACTATAAACCTTTATAAGTCAAGAACTTTTTTTATTAAATTTTACCAAAGGAGTTAAAAATTTAAAAGTTTTTTAACAACGGTTCCTCGTGTTTTGCGATATTTGTAAAAAAGCCGCCCTCCTGCTAAGGAAGGCGGTATGATTTTACCTTATTAAGTATATATAGAGTAAGCGTTCTTAAATGCATAGATTTTCACCTCAAAATTAACTGGAAATATCTAAAAAAGAAATAATAAAAACAAAAGGAATATAGCTAACCATAAAGGATAAGTTGATTAGCAATAATAAATAATTAATCTTTTTTCCAAAAAACATATATATGAACAAAAAGCATATAGCGATAAAGTATAAAATAAACAAATTATCTGAAGGAAAAAACAAATTATCCTTAAAAAGCCCAATTGAATTTGGATAAATATAATATATATATAGAAACAAAAATCC
>CAYZPT010000197.1:0-2219 GCA_964480285.1 uncultured Bacteroides sp. | reverse complement strand
GGCGCTTGCGCAGTCGCCGTCACGCGAGGCTTGCCTCAAGGCTATGATGCTTGCAAAGAAGAACAACACACGCATTATTTTTGACATCGACTACCGCGAATACACCTGGAAATCAAAGGACGAAATCGCAGTTTACTACTCGCTTGTTGCCCAGAATTCGGACGTTATTATGGGCTCGCGTGAGGAATTTGACCTCACCGAAGGCATCATAGGCATCCGCGAAAGCGACCCCGAATCCGCTAAATACTGGCAGTCATTCGGCGCTTCGATCTGCGTAATCAAGCACGGCAAGCAGGGCTCAACCGCCTACACAAACGACGGCAAGTTCTACAACATCAAGCCGTTCCCGGCAGTGCTCCTCAAGGGCTTCGGCGGCGGCGACGGCTACGGCTCGTCCTTCCTCTATTCGCTCCTTCAGGGCAAGGACATCATCGACTGTCTTGAGTTCGGCTCAGCATCGGCATCTATCCTCATCGCTGCTCACTCCTGCTCAGACGCAATGCCGTCCGCACAGCAGGTTCAGGAGTATATTGACAAGTGCAAGGCTGAGTACGGCGAAATGGTTGCCAGAGCCTAAAACGGTGTCTTTTTCCGCTTGACTTCGTTACGCCGAAAAATCGGCCTGGTCACATATAACGAAAAAACCACTCGTTTTATAAATCTTTTATAACTGATATTAATCATCAAAAGGAGTTTGTTATGAGTCCTATACTTTTAGCCGCAGCTACGCTCGGCGAGAGAATTAATGACATTTTTTACAGCTTTGATTTGTGGTTTTTCCACATTTTCGGCAGCATGCAAAACGGCTTTTTCACCGCGCTTGCAAAAGTATTCACCACCCTCGGTGACGAGGCGTTTGTAATTCCGATGGCAGTGCTCGGCATAGTGCTTTGCTTCTTTAAAAAGACGAGGAAGTTCGGCTTTGCGCTCATTTTTGCCATCATTATCGGCACGCTTGTCACAAACGTTGTCGTCAAGCCGATGGCGCTGCGTATCAGACCGTACAACACATTGCAGGATAATGCAGACTATTGGAAATGGTATGTAGGCGCAGGTCAGCTTTCAGAGAGCGATTACTCGTTCCCGTCAGGTCACACCACCGCTGCGTTTGAAATGGCTGTTGCAATGGCGCTTGTTTTCCGCAGCGAGGGCAAGAAAAAGATTGCAATTATCTTCCCGATTCTCGCAGTATGCACAATGTGCTCGCGCGTTTACCTTATGGTTCACTACGCAAGCGACGTGCTCTGCGGACTCGTTGTCGGCACAGTTGCAGGCGTTTGCGGCTACTTTATTTCAGTGCTCATCTGCAAGGTTTTTGAAAAGGTTAAATTCCTTGACGCAATCGATGTTGATAAAATCTTTAAGAAGTTTGACGAAAAGCAGAAACCGAAGTACATAGCAAACAAGTGCGTAATCTGTGTTGCTGTTGTTGCGCTGTTCTGCGTGGCGTTTATCCCCTCACTTTCAGAGGGCGGCAAGGAAGCTGTACGCTGCGCGTATAATGAGGAATACGACTGCCAGAACGAGGCAAGGCACGACAGTGACAAGTACCCTGCAATCGACGGCAAGGAGTACTGCAAGATTCACTGGAAAGAAAAGAACGCCGAAAAGAACGGAGACAACGCGGAGGAACAGTAATGACCGCATCAGTAGGAACAGTGGTATTCCTGACAGTTCTGAGCATAGTGTTTGCCGTTCTGTTCAGAGTGCTGTTTATGCTTGCCATCAATTTTGACTGCCGTTCACGCAGTTTAAAAACCACCTCAATGTTCACCGCATTTGCGCTGCTTTTCCCGCTGATTGCAGGCATTGTGTATGCCTGCGTCAGAAAAAAGGGAGAGGTCAACAAGCAGGTTTGCACGATGTGCGGCGCACAGATTGACGGTGCGGCAAAGCAGTGTCCGCAGTGCCTGTCAATGACGTTTAATCCCATACTCCCGGCTAATGCCGAAAATCTTGCAAAAACGAGCATAAAGCTGTTTGTGATTTCGGTTATTATATTTGTAATTGCAGTTGGCTGCGGCACGGCGAGGACGGTAATGGCGGCAAAAATCACCAACGACCTTGCCGAGAATTACACCGAAGAGGATATAGAAAACGCTGTTGACGATATTCTTGAGGAGTACTCAAAACATCAGGCGCAGTCTACGACTGACGGCAGCAGCACAAATAAAAAAGAGGAATCCACGTCCGGCAATACAGAAACTACAACGAGCGTT
>CAYZPT010000196.1:0-2247 GCA_964480285.1 uncultured Bacteroides sp. | reverse complement strand
ATATTATTATTTTGGGCATGTGTAAAGGATTAAAAAATCTTTATCGGTTTTATTTGAGTTAATAATTCTTGCAGTTTCTGTTTTGTCGGTTCCGGCAACAGGCTTTGCACAGGAACAAAACGCGCCGATGTATACAGTAACATCAAAGGTTTATGCCGATTCATACATGCTTATTAACCTTGACGACGATAATTACCCGGTCATTGCAGCAAAAAATCAGAACAAGAAAAAATTTCCTGCCTCGCTTACTAAAATCGCAACGGCAATGGTTGCCATTAACAACGTTAAAAATCTGAAAAAAAAGACAAAGGTCAGCAAACATGCAATTGAAATGCTGAGCAATACAGGCGCACAGGTTGCAAATCTTAAAGTCGGAGAAGAACTGACTGTCGAGCAATTGCTTTATCTTACATTGGTGCATTCGGCTTGCGACGCGTGCGAGGTTCTTGCCGAGTGCGTAGGCGGCTCAACAGATAAGTATGTTGAGATGATGAACAAGTGGGCAAAATCCGTTGGATGCAAAAACACAAACTTTGTTAACGCTGACGGACTCCACGATAATAATCAATACACCACCGCTTCGGATCTTGCAAAAATGACTCTTGCGGCGATGAAGAACGAAACATTCGCTAAGATTTCAACAACAAAATCTTATGAATATGACGGCGTAACGTTTATACACACTAACTTTATGCTTGACGAAGGTCATGTCAGCTACTACTATGAATACGCTGAAGGCATCAAAACCGGCTCTACTGATGAGGCGGGATATTGTGTAATCACAAAGGCGGCTAAGGATGGATACAACTACCTTGCAATTGTGCTTGATTCACCTATTAAAAAGTTCGACGGTATAGAAACAAAGTGTTCATTTATCGATGCCGCAACACTGTTTGATTGGGCGTTTGATTCTCTCAAGTATTCTACGGTTATCCGTATGAACGACCTTGTAGATGAAGTTTCGGTTAAAAACGGTAAGGATGCCGATACGGTGCAGCTCGTTGCGGAGAAGGACGTTACGACTCTCGTGCCCGCTTCGCTTGACCCGTCGGCTGTTATGATAAAACCCGTCAATCCTCCGAAAGAGCTGAAAGCTCCGGTTTCGCAAGGCGAAAAGGTGTGCGAGGCGCAGGTTATCTATGCGGATAAGGTTATTGCAAATGTTGATCTTGTAGCGGCAACCACAGTTGAATTATCAACTTTCCTCGGTCTTGTAAGTGCGATTAAAGGCTTTTTCAGCAACAAGGTTGTTATTGCGCTCTTTGCGCTTGCAGTAGTGCTTGGCGTACTTTATGTGGCTGTGTTCCTCAACAGATTACGCAAAGACAAGCGTCGAATTGCAGAAAAACGCCGCCGCCAGCGCGAGCTTGAGGATCAGATAAACGAAGAATACTACGGCAGGGATGATTATCTCTCGCCTCCTAAACGGCGTAAATAATGCTCTATATAATAAATTGTAGAATGAAAAAAGTGCTTGACAAAGCGCTTTTTTTATGTTAATATAACGGCACAACAAAGCAGAACGCAGTCCGTTCTCCCCTCCAGCGTGAGTAAAGAGGGCAATACTTAATTGATTTTTTTGGTTAAGTGCGGGCGTTTTGCGTTCGTACTTATTTTTTGATTTCAGGCAGGGTTTTGGTGATAACGGCTCAAAACTCAAAACTGAAAACTCAAAACTATTTAGTGAGGTGTTTTTTATCAGCAAGGATGCTCCCCAGCTTAACGGTGAAATCAAAGACAAGGAAGTCCGCGTTATCAGCGAAACAGGCGAACAGCTCGGTATTATGAGCGCTAAAGAAGCGCAGAAGATTGCCGACTCAAAAGGTATTGATCTTGTTAAGATCGCTCCGCAGGCAAAGCCGCCTGTTATTAAAATGATGGATTATTCCAAGTACAGATATGAGCAGCAGAAGCGTGAAAAGGAAAATCGCAAGAAGCAAAAGACTGTTGAAACTAAGGAAATCAGACTTTCCATCAACATTGATATCGGCGATTTTAACACAAAAGTTAATCAGGCTCGCAAGTTCTTATCTAAAGGCGATAAGCTCAAGGTATCAATCCGTCTGCGCGGCAGGGAAATGGCTCATTCCGACCTCGCGGTTGCAAATATGCAGCGCTTTGCCGAGGAGCTTGAGGAAGAAGCAACTGTTGATAAAAAGCCAAAACTCGAGGGCAGGCAGGTACTTATGTTTACTCAAAAAGGTGGGTCAAGCGAGGACCAGCGGAACGATTCAGACATCCCGACGC
>CAYZPT010000195.1:0-2354 GCA_964480285.1 uncultured Bacteroides sp. | reverse complement strand
ACATTCGCTTAAAATCAGCTATGTTCCGCTTGGAGGTGACGCTACCGTTCAGTGGAATTCTCAGGATTTTGTATGGAAAAATACAACCGGCACAGATGTTATGCTCCGTATGTATACCGAAAGCGGTAAGCTTGTATGTACTCTTTACGGCAAGAGCAAAGTTAATGTCGGCGATGTTGATATAAGCATCAAACGCAACGGTAATTCTTATACACTTACACGTACTGTTAACGGTACTCAGAACTATCAGACATACAGTACATACAAAGAACAGGTTACAACAACTAAGAAAAAAAGTGATAAGAAAAAAGATAAGAAGAACGAGAAGAACAACAAGAAGAATGACAAGAAGGATGACGATGATTAATTGTTGTTTTGAAAGGAGCAGAACTTATGTCAGTATGTCCTAAATGCGGAACGGAGTTTATGGACGGCATTAATGTTTGTCCTGCTTGCGGTATGATAATTGAATTTCAACCAAATCCGCAACAACCTCAATACCAATCGCAGCCGCAGTATCAACAGCCGCAGCAATACTACCAGCCGCAGCCTCAACCACAGTATCAGCAAGTTCCGCAACAGCAACAGTATCAGCAATATATCGGGAATCCTTTAGGCGATGTCAGCACCGCAAAAACACTCGGTATTATTGCTATCATTTTTGCAATTGTCAATCCAAAACTTGTTTGTTGGATTTGCGGCGGTATTGGTTTAAGTAAAGCCAACAAAATCATTAATTACGCAACCTTAACAGGTGATATGGCACTTTTGCATGAAGCGGAACACGCAAAAAAACTCAACAAGATTGGAATAATAATCAGTATTGTTATGTGTGTTCTGATTGTCTTGTTCTATATCATTTTAGTAGCTGCAGGAGTTGCTTCAGAGATTACAAGTCTATAATATGAAACAGGAGTTCGTTTTGAACTCCTGTTTTTTGTCTCAGATTACCTGTTGCGGAATTTTGCAGTAGCTTCGCAGCACATTTCATTCATTCTGCCGATACCTGCGCTTGAAGCTTCAAAATTAAACGCCTGCGACGGGCAAACGCCGATTGTGTCGGCAACAGCTTCGCTGTCGATGTTTGCGCCGAAGAAGAGGAATTCCCAATCGTACTTCCTTGTCTGATGCTTAATCATCTCTCTTACTTTTTTCTGCGTGAACCCTCTGCTGGCATTCTCGTAACCGTCGGTTGTGATGATAAAAATCACCTTTTCGGGGCGCTCGCTCTCAGCTGTAACGCTCAGACGGTGGCCGACATCAAGGATTGTCTTGCCCACCGCGTCGTAAAGTGCTGTCATACCGCGAACATAATACTTTTCGTGATCGAGGTAAGCATCCTCAATTTTTGCGCCGTTGTACATAAGTTCGTACTTGTCGTCAAACAGCACAGTGGTGATTCTTGTCTCGCCGTCAAACTTTTTCTGCTCGTCGAGGTAAGCGTTGTAAGCGCCGATTGTATCACCCGTGAGGTGTCCCATTGAGCCTGATCTGTCAAGTACGTAAATAATTTCCGTTAAACCTTTTTTCATAATTTTCAAATCCTTTCTTTTGAGGGCATTTGTTGATTTTTTCTCCCTCGTCTGATACAATAATACCAGTTAATGCGAAAGGAATGGTCTCCTTCAATGCGACATTTTAAGAAACTCAAAAAAGGCTTTCTTGACGATCTGTCATCATATATAAATACATATATGTCCATGCATGGCAGCGAGCACAATGCAGTTGTTGAGGAAGCATATAAGGCGATTGACGAATATTATGATGAATCGCGTGCGTTCAATATGGCGGGCGGATTTATTCCGGATGAGTGTACGACTGTGCCAATGGCGGCGCCTATGCCTGCACAAACGGAAGCGTCGAGAAAGAGGAAAAAGGCGTCAGAACAGCGCAACTTTTCGCTTGGCCTACGTCGCGCCGAGGACACAGGCGCTATTGTCCTTCCCGAAAAACAGCCGACTTTTCAGCAAAATTTGTTTGCGATTATTGACAGCAGGGGAGTCAAGGACAGCTCTGTTTATAAAAAGGCGGACATTGACCGTCGCCTGTTTTCCAAAATCCGCGCGGACATCGACTACCACCCGTCAAAAAGTACGGCGGTTAAGCTCTGCCTTGCACTCGGGCTTAATATCAGCGACACTGAGCGCCTGCTCGAAACTGCGGGCTATTGCCTGTCACTGTCCGACACAGCCGACCTTGTAGTGCGTTACTGCATCGAACACAGGACTTACAATCTAATTGAAGTTAACGAAGCGCTTGACTATTTCGGCGAAGATATATTGTGAATTATTACATTTAGTATAATTCAATAATACATTTATGTTCAATTGGGGACTGTCCCCAATTGAACATAT
>CAYZPT010000194.1:0-2365 GCA_964480285.1 uncultured Bacteroides sp. | reverse complement strand
TAAAAAGCCCAATTGAATTTGGATAAATATAATATATATATAGAAACAAAAATCCTATTAACTCCAAAATAAAAAGTATTTTTTTTGGTATGCTTATTGATTTAAAGTATTCTATTCTTTCTTTCATAAATATATCTCCAATCAATTATAACTTATATAAATTCTTGCTTTTTGTCAACGGAATTTGCAAAAATGTACAAAAAATTGACAAAAAAAGACATAAATGAGCAAAAAATAGGGCTTGACAAATTAAAACTATTTGTTCCAAGCCTTATTACTTTATTTGCTACGCTACATATTTTACCACAGCTTAAGTAAAAAATCTCGCATTTTTTGTTTATTTAATTTTTTGTTTAAAAAAAGCAGAGCCGCCGCTCTGCTTTAATAACACATTATCTTATAAAATTCGTAAACGGTTTTGGTTCGATTTCGGGGTCGCCGAACTTTTCCTTGCCGAGCGCTATCGACTTCATAAGGAACGACATATTACGGGCGAGCTGGCGCATTGTGTGCAGTCCTTCCTCGTCCTGAGACGCTTCACCCGGCGCGCCGCCGTGGATACTGTTCCAGTAAGCGCTTGACGCAACAGGCATACCTGCGATAGTGAAATACTTGTTGAGTTCGTCAAAGGTTGCGGAGAGTCCTCCCCTTCTTGCGCACACAACGCTTGCGCCGACTTTCATAGTCTTGTCGCACTTGCAGGAGTAAAACAGTCTGTCAAGGCAGGCAACGAGGGTTGCGTTTGCCGAAGCGTAGTAAACCGGAGAAGCAACCACAAGTCCGTCAGCCGCTTCAAACTTCGGAGCAAGCTCGTTGACAACATCGTCAAAAGCACACTTGCCGAGCTTGTTGCACTGACCGCAGGCAACACAGCCGCGAACAACCTTGGTGCCAATGTTCACAACCTCAGCTTCAACGCCTTCAGCTTCAAAAATTTTTACCATTTCATCAAGGGCAACAGAAGTATTGCCCTTCGCTCTTGGGGAACCGTTAATAAGTAAAACTTTCATAAGTTTCTCCTTTCAGTAGAAACAGTTTGCAGTTAGCAGTATGCAGTTAGCAGTTGTCGGTTACTCGCTACGCTCAGACAATAAGTCTGCTCACGGCTAACAGCTAACTGTAAACATATTGCCGTTACACGGCTACAATATTTACAAGCTTGCCGGGCACGTAGATTTCCTTCTTAATCTGCTTGCCGTCGATGAGTTCCTTAATCTTCTCATCCTCTTTTGCAAGTGCGATAACCTCGTCCTTCGGCATATCAACAGGAATAGTCACGCGTGAGCGCACCTTGCCCATAACCTGAAGTACGATTTCTACTGTTGCGTCAACTGTCTTTGCTTCGTCAAATGACGGCCATTCAGCTTCGTTAAGCATACCGCCGAAGTTCATCTGCTGCCAGATTTCCTCTGTTACGTGCGGTGCAAACGGATTAACGATAAGAAGAATATCGCGAAGCTCAGCACGGTTAATTGTGCCATTATCGTAAACCTGATTGAGAAGTGTCATAACTGCCGCAATCGCAGTGTTGAACTTCATTGCTTCGATGTCCTCGGACACCTTCTTGATAGTCTTGTGCATTGCGCTGCAGAGTTTATCCGAGTACTCGTCGCCATCGGTTACCATATCCTGCAGCTTCCAAAGTCTGTCTATGAAACGCTTGCAGCCCTTAACGCTAGACTCGCTCCAAGGTGCAGCCTGCTCGTAGTCGCCCATAAAGAGTACGTAAGTTCTCAGAACATCTGCGCCGTATACGTCAACAACCTCGTTCGGGTCGATAACATTGCCGCGCGACTTACTCATCTTAACGCCGTCAGGACCGAGAATAAGACCCTGCGCGGTTCTCTTGAGATACGGCTCCTTGAA
This sequence comes from uncultured Bacteroides sp., assembly GCA_964480285.1. Taxonomy (GTDB): domain Bacteria; phylum Bacillota; class Clostridia; order Oscillospirales; family Acutalibacteraceae; genus Eubacterium_R. Next base: position 499 of record CAYZPT010000194.1, on the reverse strand, counting down.
CGGAACTGCGCCGATATCGTAGAGGAAGCGGTGCCAGAAACGCGAGTAAATCATATGGCGCGTAACGTGCTCCATACCGCCGTTGTACCAGTCAACAGCACCCCAGTATTTAAGCTTATCCATATCGGCAAGCGCCTTGTCGTTATGCGGATCAATATAGCGCAGGAAATACCAAGATGAGCCTGCCCACTGGGGCATTGTGTCGGTCTCGCGCTTTGCATCGCCGCCGCACTTCGGGCACTTGCAGTTAACGAATGAATCAATCTTTGCAAGCGGGCTTTCGCCGTCCTGACCCGGCTCAAAATTCTCAACCTCAGGCAGGCGGAGCGGAAGCTCGTCGTAAGGCACTGCAACAAGTCCGCAATCCGGGCAGTGAACAATCGGAATCGGCTCGCCCCAGTAGCGCTGACGGTTGAACGCCCAGTCTTTCATCTTGTACTGCACGCCTTCGTCGCCAATGCCTTTTTCCTTGAGGTTTTCAATCATCTTTGCGATTGAA
>CAYZPT010000193.1:0-2400 GCA_964480285.1 uncultured Bacteroides sp. | reverse complement strand
CTCGTAGCACAGTCAATCGCGGCTCAGCTCGAAAGACGTGTAGCGTTCAGACGTGCAGTTAAGGGCGCTATCAGAAACACAATGCGCCTTGGCGCTCGCGGTATCAAGATTCAGGTTTCGGGCCGTATCGGCGGCGCAGAAATCGCTCGTTCAGAGACTTATAAGGAAGGTACAATTCCGCTTCAGACAATCCGTGCTGACATCGACTACGGTACCTGGGAAGCTGCTACAACATACGGCAGAATCGGTATCAAGGTATGGATTTACCAGGGCGAGGTGCTTCGTGAGTCAAGAAACAACAACCGCAGAAGAAGCGACAATCGCAGAAGAAACAACAATCGCAAGGAAGGGGGAAATAAATAATGCTCTTACCTAAGCGTGTAAAACACAGAAAGCAGCACAGAGGTCGTATGACAGGTGCAGCATCAAGAGGTAACAAGGTAACATACGGTGATTACGGTCTTGCTACAACAGAGCCTGCATGGATTACAGCAGCTCAGATCGAGGCAGCCCGTGTTGCTATGACCCGTTACACAAAGCGTGGCGGTCAGGTATGGATTAAGATTTTCCCTGACAAGCCGATTACAGCAAGACCTGCCGACACCCGTATGGGTAAAGGTAAAGGTAACGTTGACTACTGGGTAGCAGTAGTTAAGCCGGGAAGAGTTATGTTTGAGCTCAACGGCGTTAGCGAGGAGATTGCTCGCGAGGCTATGCGTCTTGCAGCTAACAAACTCCCGATTAAGTGTAAGTTTGTTAAAAAAGAAGAAGAGGGAGGCGAGCAGTAATGAAAGCATCAGAAATCAGAGAGCTTTCTGCAGAGCAGAGAGCAAAGAAGCTTGCAGAGCTTAAGGATGAGCTTTTCAACCTTCATTTCCAGGCGGCTGTCAATCAGCTCGACAACCCTATGAGAATTAAAGCAGTCAAGAAAGATATTGCTCGCATCAAGACAGTTGAGAGAGCTATCGAGCTTGAAAACGCTAATTCGTAAGGAGGTAACTGATAATGGATAGAAACCTCAGAAAAACAAGAATCGGCGTTGTTTCATCAAACAAGATGGACAAGACAGTCGTAGTTACAATCAAAGAGCGTGTTAAGCACCCTCTTTACAACAAGATCGTTAACAACACAATAAAGTACAAGGCTCACGATGAAAACAACGAGTGCGGCATTGGCGATAAGGTTCAGATTATGGAGACAAGAAAGCTCTCTAAGGATAAGAACTGGCGTGTAGTTAAGATTATTGAGAAGGCAAAATAAGCATTACGGCTTATGCCTTGTCCCATATATTATATACATTATATATGGGCAAAACATTGGTACTATTAATTTAGTCATATTGAAAATAATAACTGCAACTTAGCAAAGTGTTATTTTGCAGTACGAAGGAGGAAAACGCTGTGATACAACAGGAAAGTCGTCTTAAAGTCGCAGACAACACAGGTGCTAAAGAAATCCTTTGCATTCGTGTTCTCGGCGGTTCAGGCAGAAAGTACGCTAACATTGGCGACGTAATCGTTGCAACCGTTAAAAAGGCTGCTCCCGGTGGCGTTGTTAAGAAGGGCGAAGTTGTTAAAGCAGTCATCGTTCGTACAACTAAAGGTGTACGTCGTGATGATGGTCAGTATATCCGTTTCGACGAGAATGCTGCCGTAATTATTCGTGAGGATAAAACCCCGCGAGGCACCCGTATTTTTGGTCCCGTAGCAAGAGAGCTTCGTGAAAAAGATTATATGAAGATTCTCTCTCTCGCTCCGGAAGTACTTTAATGGAGGTGCCGAATATGAAAATGTTTGTTAGAACCGGCGATACCGTTCAGGTATTATCAGGTAAATCAAAAGGTGCACAGGGCGAGGTTCTCGCAGTAAGCCCTAAGGAAAACAAGGTCATCGTTAAGGGTGTTCAGGTTGTTACCAAGCACGTTAAGCCCAACAGACTTGGCGAGCAGGGCGGTCTTGTAGAGGTTGAATCAGCTCTCTATGCATCAAAAGTACAGTTAGTTTGCCCCAAATGTGGTCAGCCTACTCGCGTAGGTCACAAGAAGGGCGGCATCCGCGTTTGCAAAAAGTGCGGACACGAGTTTTAAGAAAGGGAGGACATAACAAATGGCAGCAAGGTTAAAAGAAACCTATAAGAGCGAAATTGCTCCTGCACTCATGAAAAAGTTTGAATACAAGTCTGTTATGCAAATCCCGAAGCTTGACAAGGTTGTAATCAACGTTGGTGCGGGCGAAGCTCGTGAAAATTCAAAGGTAATCGACGCTATTGTTTCCGACGTAACACAGATCGCAGGTCAGAAGCCTATCGTTTGTAAAGCAAAGAAATCAGTAGCTAACTTCAAACTTCGTGAAGGTATGCCGATCGGCGTTAAAGTAACGCTTCGCGGCGATAAGATGTATG
>CAYZPT010000192.1:0-2403 GCA_964480285.1 uncultured Bacteroides sp. | reverse complement strand
GCGTAGTTGACAGAATGGCTATCAGCCACCCGGAAGTTTCGTTCCGCTTTATCCGCGACGGCAAGCAGACGCTTATAACTTCGGGAAACGGCGACCTTAAAAGCACTGTTTATTCTGTGCTCGGCAAGGAGTTTTCCTCCTCGTTGGTTGAGGTTGATTACGAGGTTAACCATATGCGCGTTACGGGGCTTGTTACGAAGCCGTCAGCCGCGCGCAAGAGCAGAGCGATGGAGTTTTTCTTCATCAACAACCGCCTTGTCAAGTGCCAGACCGCTATGGCGGCGCTCGAGCAGGCGTACAAAAACTCGATTATGGTCGGCAGGTTTCCCGGTTGCGTGCTCAATATCGAGTGCGACACCTCATTTGTGGACGTAAATGTTCACCCTGCTAAAATTGAGGTTCGCTTTGCAAACGAACGCCCTGTGTTTGAACTTATTTACTACGGCGTTAAGTCTGCAATCGAAACGCAGGACACGCCCAAGCAGGCACATTTTGCAGAGCATAAAACAGTAGTTAACAGCAGCGGCAAGCTCGATTTTGCACAGAAGGACGAGGACAAGCCGCAGCAGATTGAGTTTAAAATCAAAAAAGAAAACAACTTCTGGAATGTGGCTTCCGCGCCGCTGAAGCGTGAGGAGAAGCCGCAGCAGGCAGAGATTAAAGCCTATACAAACGCGCTTGACGAAACGAACAAAATCAGCGACACGATGACAGTCAGCGCGCCGGAAGTTAAGTTTGAACACGAAGAACCAAAAAAAGAAATAAAGGCGGAGCCCGCACCCGAAATCCCGAATTTTAAGGTGGTCGGAGAAACGTTTAACACATATATAATTGTTCAGATAGAAAACTCGCTTTTCTATATCGACAAGCACGCGGCTCACGAGCGAATGAACTATGAGGAGCTCAAAGCGAATACGCAGCTTAACTCGCAGGTGCTACTTTCTCCCGTGGCGGTAAGGCTGTCAAAAGAGGAGTACAACGCAGTGCTTGAAAACACAGAACTGTACAGCAAATGCGGATTCCTCGTTGAGGATTTCGGCAACAGTACAGTGCTTGTGCGCGAGTGCCCGGCAATGCTCGGCGGTGAGGATATTGAGGACTTGATTGTCGAAACCGCAGGCAAACTGCTTGACGGCAAAACAGACATCACGCCTGAACAGATGGATTGGATTTTCCATTCAACTTCTTGCAGGGCTGCGGTCAAGGGCGGCGACTATACAACACCCGAGGAGCGCGAGCTGTTTGTTGAAAAGCTGCTGTCAATGCCGAATATCCGCTACTGTCCGCACGGCAGACCTGTTATGATTGAGGTTAGCCGATACGAGATTGAAAAGCAGTTCGGCAGGCAGGGATAGCGATGAGTAATATTAAAATCATCTGCGTTGTCGGCGCAACTGCATCAGGCAAGACCTCGCTTGCGGTTGAGCTTGCTAAGGTGCTGAACGGTGAGATAATCTCCGCTGACTCAATGCAGGTTTACAAGGGAATGTCGGTTGCGACTGCAGCGGCAACTGTCGAGGAACAGCAGGGCGTGCCGCACCATCTGATTGAATGCCTTGATACTGACGAGATGTTCTCGGTATCAGAGTTCACTGCAGCGGCAGGCGGAATAATTGATGATATTATTTCCCGAGGCAGAGTGCCGATTATCGCAGGCGGTACGGGGCTGTTCATCGACAGTCTCGTAAAAGGAATTAAGTTTTCAGACGTCGGTGTTAACGAGGAGCTGCGCGAGGAACTCGGCAAAAAAACTAACGAAGAACTGCACGCTATGCTGCAAAAGCTTGACAGCAAGGCGGCAGACGAAATACATATGAACAACCGCAAACGCGTTATCCGCGCGCTCGAGCTTTGCTACGGCGGAGTCGGCAAAACGGGGCAGAACGAAGCGTCACAGCTTGAGGAAAGCCCGTACGATGCGCTCTATATCGGTATTGGTTACCGTGACAGGGATAAGCTCTATGAACGCATTAACAGGCGTGTTGACCTTATGCTTGAAAACGGGCTTGAAGCAGAAGCGCGGCAAATGCTGCCGAATGCCGGAAAAACTGCACGGCAGGCGATAGGTCACAAGGAACTGAAACCGTACTTTAACGGCGAGGTTGACTTTGATACAGCGGTTGAAAGCATTAAGCGCGAAACACGGCGTTATGCAAAACGCCAGCTCACATGGTTCAGGCGTAACGGCAGTATTCATTGGTTGTATGCCGATGAGATGCCGGCTGATGATCTTGTGAACAGTGCAATAGTGCTTGCAAAAGACTTTTTGGAAACGGAAAAAATATAAGAATTGAAAATTGAAAATGGAGAATGTCGGTTACTCGCTTTGCTCAAACGATAAACGGGCTGTCGGGGCGCCAGCCCCTACAATCAGGTGTAGACAGCGTGCACCGTTAATTCTCA
>CAYZPT010000191.1:0-2451 GCA_964480285.1 uncultured Bacteroides sp. | reverse complement strand
TATAATCAAAACAGGTCCGCGCCGCGGTGATGCAGCCGAGATGTGCATTATCGAACTTGTTTAAATGCTATAAAAAGCACCCATTTTTATGGGTGCTTTTGTATTTGCAGCACGCTAATTGCGTATTATTGTATTTACAGATAAAATATGCTATAATATAACTTAATCTGTGGGAAAGGATGTGATGGAATGAAAAAACGGCTTTGCGTTATGCTCTCGCTCGTTATGATTTTCTGCACGTCCTTTTGTTTTAACGCGTTTGGAGTACAGAATACAGATATTGAAAAAACGCAGATTGGTACAAGCGACACTTACTATGAGTATGACGCGTCATCAAAGACGTTGACTATAAGCGGTACGGGTGCAATCCCGGATATGAAGGATATGGAGGGCTACCAGCCGTGGTATGACTGGCGCTCTGACGGTAGCATTGAGCACGTTGTAGTGCAGGAGGGCATAACCTCAATCGGTGCATATTGCTTTATAAGTGTAAAGGCAAACAACTTTACAATTCCGCAGTCGATAAAGACAATCGGCAGGTATGCTTTTTCCTCGTCTTCAATACAGAGTATTGACCTGCCGTTCGGCTTGACTAGTCTGGGCGCCAATGCCTTTGATGCTTGCACCGAGCTGGAGAGCGTAACCCTGCCCGACACACTCAAAACAATCGGTAACTATGCGTTTCGTCTTTGCGTATTGCTTGAAAATATCGAAATTCCGCACAGCGTTACAAGCATCGGCACATATGCCTTTGATCGCTGTAATGCCCTGAAAACCGCTGTATTCAGCGATATGACCGCTACTGTTAGCATTGGCACTTATGCGTTTTACGACTGCGCGCTGCTTAATAATGTTCACTTCCCGAGTAACGCGAGCGTAGGCAAAAAGGCTTACGGTTTCGGCAGAGCGGGCGCAATCAGCAGTGCGAAAATGTATGTTTACAGCTCGTCAAAAGCACATATTTATGCCGAGACTAACAGCGTGCCTTTTGAACTGATTGATGAAACCTACCCGCTTGAACTCGGTGTACCAAACAGCGTATCATTTGACGAAAACACACTTGACAAGGTGTACACCTTTACATTTGAACCGTCAGTTACCGGTATATATAATTTCTATTCGCGCGGCGATATTGACCTTAAGGCGGCGCTTTGCAGCGGCAACACAATTATATCCGAGAACGACGATATCTCGGATAGCGACAGGAACTTCTGCGTTACTGCAGAGCTCACTGCCGGCAATACTTATATCTATAAGATACAGTCGATGCGCGAGCAGGGCAGCGCTACGGTTGTGGTTTACCCCGATGTGATTGAGAGTTTTGATGTTGTTGGATCGCTCACTTTCAGTGCGGCTGACGGTTTCCATTCAAGCAACACCGCGTACTTTCCGATAGTTGACAGCTCGCTGTCCGACTTCGTTCTTGACGTTCATTTTGAGGGTGGTTACAGCGATAAAATCACTTACAGTGCCGGCTACTTCGACAATAAACAAATCAGGCTTGTTGATACACAGAATCAGCAACCCTTTACTTGCGGTGAGAATGCGGAGATTATAGCAATCGGCAGCGTTACTGCCACTTTCCCCGTGTACGTCACGCACGAATACACCAAGACGGTTGTTCCTTACACCGCCTACGAGGACGGCTACACTGAGTACACCTGTATCCTCTGCGGCGATAGTTACAGGACGGACTTTGTGCCTTCACCTGCGGTTACGGTAAGCGGCAGATGTATGCTTGCAACTCACCCTGACGGCAGCTACAGCAGCGTGCACCCGCTCAGCAATTCAACTGTGACCTTCCACGGCAACACGTATCAGACCGACGAAAACGGATGTTTTTACTTCCGCACCTTCCTGAGCGGAGAGATTATTATCAGCAACCCGTATTGCGATAGCGTTTGCCTTGAGGTTATTGAAAATCAGGACGCCGATTTCGGTGTAATCGCTATGCCCGCATACGACTTTAACCGCGACGGTTATGTCAACGGTCGCGACCTTGCGAAGTTTAAAACGGAGCTTCAGGACGAGCTCGGCAGCGATTATTTCAGGTATGCTGTGAACTTTATGTAATATTTACAGTTCACGCCTTGAATTAAATGTATAAATACTGTATAATATTTCAAATTATTTTTTAAGGAGTACAACGATGAAAAAAGTTGCAATCATCATGGGCTCGGACAGCGATCTGCCAATCGTTACCCCTGCGATTAAAACGCTCGGCGAGCTCGGCATAGAAACCGAAGTAAGAGTAATGTCTGCACACCGCACACCCGAAGCGGCGCATAACTTTTCAAAAAACGCCATCGCAAACGGCTTTGGCGTAATTATTGCAGCTGCAGGCATGGCGGCGCATCTCGGCGGCGTACTTGCGGCTTCAACCACACTGCCCGTTATCGGCATTCCTTGCTCTGCAAAGGTGCTTGACGGTATGGACGCAATGCTTGCAAC
>CAYZPT010000190.1:0-2476 GCA_964480285.1 uncultured Bacteroides sp. | reverse complement strand
AAACTTCACAAGCAGCTGCTAAGATACAACAACTTATTTGACATTTACAAATCACACAAGGGCGTTACAAGCCTTAAAGACGTCAACGATAAAGCGGGCAAATCCCCTATCAAAGTCGACAGTGATACAATTGAACTGCTGAAATTCGGCAAAGAGGTTTACGACCTGACCGACGGCGCGGTTAACATCTGCCTTGGCAGCGTGCTGCAAATCTGGCACAAATATCGCGAGGAGGGCAAGCGCGTGCCTGAACTGGCAGAACTGAAAAAAGCCGCAGAGCACTGCGACATAAATGACCTTGTGATTGATGAAAAAACGCAAACCGTATACTTTAAGGACAAGGAAATGAAGCTCGACGTCGGCGCAATTGCAAAAGGCTGGGCTGCGCAGAAGGCAAAGCTCTATGCTATGGAAAACCTATGGGACGGCGCGCTGATTAACCTCGGCGGCAACGTGACGACATACGGCACAAAGCCGAATAACGATATGTGGAATGTGCAAATAGAAAACCCCGATCCGAAATCTGATGAACCGATAAAAACGCTTGAGGTTTCAGGCGATTCGGTTGTGACGAGCGGCGACTATCAGCGTTACTATGAGGTGGACGGCAAGAGATACTGCCACATCATTTCACCCGACACGCTGATGCCTGCCGAAAGCTACAGCAGCGTATCAGTAATCTGCAACGATTCGGCAATAGCTGACGCGCTGTCAACCGCGCTGTTTATATTGCCAAAGGACGTCGGCAGAAAAATCGCAGATAAAAACTTAGCAAAAGTAGTCTGGGTTGATAAAGACTATACCAACGAGTTTTATCCTCCCGAGAGATAAGCAAAAGTAAAGCGCCGCAAGCGTTGAGCCTGCGGCGTCTTTTCTTTTGTGTTTATGTGAAAGCATAATCTGCGGTTGTTTTCTTTATCTAACAGTTTTTATTAATCTCTTGTCAGCTTCTTGATGTCGCTCTTGCTGCCCATAACTATAATGTGCTCGTTTTTTGAGAACACATACTCAGGATCCTTTATAGCGGAAACCTTGCCGTTACCGTCCTTACTTGCAATAACGCTGATACCGAGTAGCTTACGCACATTCAGACTGATAAGGCTCTTGCCTTCCCAAGAATGCGGAACCTTAATTTCATAAATTCCCTCGTCATCGCTGAGCTTGATAAAGTCGTAAATATTGTTATTTGAATACTCAACGGCTGAAGTAAACGCACTGTCGCGTTCAGGGTAAATAATAGCGTCCGCACCTGCCATATTGAGGAAACGCTCATGCACCGAGGACGAAGCCTTTGCAACGACATTCTTTGCACCGAGTCTCTTTAAATGGTCAACGATAACAAGGCTCTCCTGGAACTTACCGATACATACAAAAATGTAGTCGTAATCCTTAATGCCCAGCGCCTCAAGATTGCTGTAAAGCGTATAGTCGCCGATTTCCGCAGCAGTTACTCTGTGTGAAAGCTCGTCAATCAGTTTTTCATTGCGGTCAACAAGCATAACTTCATTGCCCATTTTGCAAAGTTCGATTGCAAGGTGCTTACCGAATCTGCCTGCTCCTATAACAAGTGTAGTATTCATATTTATTACCTTCCTTTAAGGGATATATGATGTATAGACTTATCCTACCATAATGTTGCACTTAGGTTTTTTCGCATTTGTCTTCGGCTTTGTATGAACAAATGACAGCGCGAGGATCAAGCTTGTCAGTCTGCCTATATACATAAGCAGAATTATCACAATTTTAGCCGTCGGACAGAGATATGGCGTTATGCCTGCGCTCATACCAACCGTGCCGATTGCCGATGTGGTCTCAATAACTACATCAATCAGCGCTACACCCTGAACGGATTTGATTATTACGCACGCTATGAAAATCAACATAAAATTAGTAACAACTATGGAAATTGACTTCTTTACGGTTTCAAGCGTTAAGCGTCTGCCGAAAATGTTGACCTGATCCTTGCCCCTTGCTTCGCTGATAACGCACAAAACAATAACTGCAATAGTGGTCGTTTTTACACCGCCGGCAGTGGAGCCGGTCGATCCGCCGATAAACATAAGCATTGTCGTAAGCATTTTTGAAAGCGGAGTCATAGCGCTTACATCAACACTGTTAAAACCTGCCGTTCTCGGCGTAACGCTACAGAAAAACGCATTGAGCAGTTTCCTGCCGAATGTCATACCTGCGAGCGTATTGTTATATTCAAAGAATAAAAACATTAACGTGCCGCCGAGCAGCAACACACCTGTTGTGATAAGCGTGAGCTTTGTGTGAACGCTGAAATGCGAGAATTTAAACCTACGCAGTTTCATATCCTCCCATACCATAAAACCGAGACCGCCGAAAACAATCAAAAGCGAAAGCGTAATAATAACAATGTAATCGCCGTTAACCGTAATCAGTGATGACGACGGCGCATACTGACCCATAAGGTCAAATCCTGCGTTACAGTAAGCGGAAATGCTTGTGAAAA
>CAYZPT010000189.1:0-2489 GCA_964480285.1 uncultured Bacteroides sp. | reverse complement strand
TCGGCATTCCTTGCTCTGCAAAGGTGCTTGACGGTATGGACGCAATGCTTGCAACAGTTATGATGCCTCCCGGTATCCCCGTTGCAACGGTAGGCGTAAACGCTGCTAAAAACGCGGCGCTCCTCGCGGCGGAAATCCTTGCAGTCAGCGACGATGCGCTTATGCAAAAGCTCGTCGATATGCGTGCTGATATGGCGGCACAGGTTGAGGCAAAGGATAAAGCACTGCAGGAGAAATTAAAGGAACTTTAATTTCAGTTAGCCGTTAGCCGTGTACCGTTAGCAGTATATAATCAGGTGCGTACAGCGTACGCCCGACAACTGCTAACCGATAACTGCTAACTGCAAACTGTTTTACGACCGAAGGGAGAAAAACTATGGAAAAAAGCTACAGCGACAGCTACGCAGCAGCAGGCGTAGACGTTACGGCGGGCTACGAGTCTGTTGAACTGATTAAATCACACGTAAAGCGCACAAATATCCCCGGAGTTATCGGCGGCATCGGCGGCTTCGGCGGTATGTTTGAGCTGCCTTGGGGTGATTACAAAAACCCCGTGCTTGTGTCCGGCACCGACGGCGTTGGCACAAAATTAAAGCTTGCGTTTCTTATGGATAAGCACGACACAATCGGTATCGACTGTGTTGCAATGTGTGTTAACGATGTTGCATGCAGCGGTGCAAAACCGCTGTTCTTCCTCGATTACATCGCGTGCGGTAAGAACTATCCCGAAAAGATTGAACAGATTGTCAAGGGCGTTGCAGAGGGCTGCGTGCAGTCGGGCTGCGCACTTGTCGGCGGCGAAACTGCCGAGCACCCCGGTCTTATGCCAAATGAGGAGTACGACCTCGCAGGCTTCACCGTAGGCATCGGAGAAAAGGACAAGCTTGTGTCCGGCGAGCACCTCAAAGCAGGCGACGCACTTATCGGCGTTGCTTCCTCAGGCGTTCACTCAAACGGCTTTTCGCTCGTGCGCAAGGTGTTCAACATCGGCGAGGATACAATCGGCGTGCGCTATGATGAGCTTGGCAAAACTCTCGGCGAGGAGCTTATCACGCCCACACGCATTTACGTTAAACCGCTTCTCGCACTTATGGACAGCGTGAGGGTTAACGCAATTTCGCACATAACAGGCGGCGGCTTTTATGAAAACGTACCGCGTATGTTAAACGACAATACGCTTGCTGTTATTGAAAAGGACAAGTGCCACCACAAGTCGATTTTTGACCTCATTCAGAAGGTCGGCGGCATCAGCGAACACGATATGTACAACACGTTCAATATGGGCACGGGTCTTGTCATCGCAGTTGACAGTGACAAGGCGGATGAGGCGGTGCGCATACTCACAGACTGCGGCGAGCAGGCTGCATTGATTGGCGAAATCAAAAACGGCGAAAAGGGAGTAGACCTCGTATGATGAACATTGCTGTGTTTGTGTCGGGCGGCGGTACCAACCTGCAGGCGCTGATTGACGCGCAGGACAGGGGAGAGATTAAAAACGGCAAAATCACCTTTGTGCTTGCTTCAAACGATGGCGCCTACGCGCTTGAAAGAGCAAAAAAAGCGGGTATTGAAAGCACCGTTGTCAGCCGCAAAAGCTACGGCTCAAAAGAGGAGTACGACAAGGCTATCCTCAAAGCGCTTGAGGGCAGAAATATTGATTTAATCGTGCTTGCGGGCTTCCTCTCAATTCTCGGTGAGGAGCTTGTCAGCACTTATAAAAACAGAATTATCAACATCCACCCGAGCCTTATTCCGCTGTTCTGCGGCGACGGATTTTACGGAAAAAAGGTGCATACCGCCGTGCTTGAAAGCGGCGTTAAGATCACCGGCGCAACGGCGCATTTTGTTAACGAAATCACTGACGGCGGCGCAATTATCCTGCAAAAGGCAGTGCCCGTTGAGCAGGGCGATAACGAGGATATCCTCCAGTACCGCGTAATGCGCCAGGCAGAGTGGGAAATCCTGCCAAAAGCAGTATCACTCTTCTGCGAAGGCAGAATTAAGATAAACGGAAACAAGACAGAACTTGTTTAGAATAGAGAATTGAAAATGGAGAATGGAGAATTTCGGGTGGACTTCGCCCACACCAATTAGATAATCGGGTGAGGGCAGCGCCCTCCATTAATTCTCAATTATCAACTCTCAATTCTCAATTATTTAAGGAGAAAACTATGGAAATCAAATCACTCGCAACTGAACTTAACACCAACACATACCCCGGCAGGGGCATTGTTATCGGCAAGAGCAAGGACGGCAAAAATGCTGTTATTGCCTACTTCATCATGGGCAGAAGCGTCAATTCACGCAACAGAATCTTTGAAGAAAATGACCGCGGCGGTATCCGCACAAAAGCCTTTGACGAAAGCAAGATGGAGGACCCGCACCTTATTATCTATAATCCGGTGCTTAAGCTTGACGATAAAACCATAGTCACAAACGGCGACCAGACAGACACGATTTACGACGCGTTGAAGTCTGGCGGGACATTT
>CAYZPT010000188.1:0-2499 GCA_964480285.1 uncultured Bacteroides sp. | reverse complement strand
GAGTGACCAGAATGGAAACTTTTTTATGCAATTCTTGTTTTTATCAGAAAATTTGATATACTGTATATTGTAAAAAAGAGGTGAAAAGATGAGCAACCATTTTTCGAATAATCTTAAAACAGCGAGAAAAAGCAAGGGACTTTCTCAAAAAACGCTTGCGGAGATGTTATTCGTTTCAAACACAACTGTTGCCAGATGGGAAAAAGGCACCAGACTGCCCGACGCGGAAATGATAGCGAAAATTGCTGAGTGTCTTGATGTTGACGTTGCCTTGCTTCTGAGTATCGGCAATGAAACTCCGAACGTTATCATCGTTGACGACGAAAAGATTATACTTAAAGGCGGTATTCCGATAATCAAGAGCGTGATACCGGGCGCAAATATTGTGGGCTTTACAAAGCCTTCGGACGCCGTCCAATACGCAAAAAAGAACAAGGTTGATTTGGCATTTCTTGATATTGAAATGGGAATGACAAGCGGTCTTGATGTTTGCCAAGACCTTTTAGATTGTAATCCCAAAACGAACGTTATATATCTGACAGCGTATATGGAATATTCCTTTGACGCCTGGAAAACAGGTGCAAGCGGATTTATGCTAAAGCCTTTAACTGCCGACGGCATAAGAGAACAACTCAGCCGACTGCGATATCCTTTTGTATCGGAAGGAGTAGCAGAATGATTACCTGGAACACCGTTTTTACTTTTTCCGTCATCAGCGTAGCGCTTTTAATATCCCTGCTCGGAATGTGGCTTACCGCCGTTGTTCCCATACTCGACAGATGGAGCAAGAGATTTTTCCTTGCTTACTTCTCGGTTATTTTGCTGTGCAGCCTCATCAGCCTTGCCGATATGTTTCTTCTACAATATACAAGTGAAACGGGAGAAAGAATCTTTGGTTTTGTTGAATGCCTGTTGCTCTCGGCACCGCTGCCGATGCTGACGGCTTACCTGCTCAACTGCTGCAAAAAAGAGATAAAAGGAAACGCGCTGTTTCGCATTGTAACGGGCTTCTGGGCAGTATATTTTGTGCTGCTCGTAAGCACGATTTTTACAAACTATATTTATTACGTTACGCCTAACGTGCAATTTCACCGCGGAGAATGGTTCCCGTTGCTGATAGTTCCGCTCAATGTGATTTTGATACTCAATCTCGTCTGCTTAATCCGCTGGCGAGGACTGCTCTCGCGCAAATATTTTCACGGTTTTCTTGTCGCCATACTTCCGCAGACCATTGCTATGCTCGTGCACATCTTTACCGACGTTACCCCACTGATTGACATCAGCATGGTAGTATCCGCCGTTTCAATGTTCGGTCTGATATTTTCGGGACAGACAGAAGACCATCTCAGGCAGCAGCAGGAAATTGCACAGCAGAAAGCGGCTATCAATGTGCTTCAGATGCGCCCGCATTTCATCTATAACACGATGATGAGCATTTACTATCTGATTGCGCAGGACACCGAAAAGGCGCAGAAAATTACGCTTGACTTTACAACGTATCTGAGAAAGAATTTTACAGCCTTTGCAAAGGATGAAACCGTACCTTTTACGGAAGAGCTTGAACACACCCGCGCGTATCTTGCGGTTGAGCAAACACGCTTTGAAGATAATTTGTTCGTGGATTTTGACACGCCGTTCACACGTTTCAGAATTCCGCCGCTTACGCTTCAGCCGATTGTCGAAAATGCAGTCAAGCACGGTCTTGATCCCGAGCTCAGCCCTCTGCACATAACGATAAAAACCCGCAAAACCGAGAACGGCTACGAGCTTATTGTGGCAGACACAGGTCCGGGCTTTGGCGAAAACGACAACAATGAGCCGCACGTTGCTCTTGCAAACATCAAAGAGCGACTCGAAATGATGTGCGGCGGCACGCTGACGATTATATCGTCGTCTGCCGAAGGCACGACTGTAAAAATTTTCATCCCCATCAAAGCATAAACAACAGATATTGTCCACACCAATTATCAACAAGAATATATGCAGAAAATTATACCGTCAAACGAGAGATATCGACTTTGTGGTGCGTCGATATCACATATCAAAATCCTCATTAATGCGTTGGAACAAGCGATATGACGGCACGAAAGAATCATTAATGGATAAATCTTACCGTCCAGAAACACCGCAGCCACAGGAGCGATCAGGAAAGATTCTGCAATTTCTTGAAGTTTTATTCGTACGATGATTTATTGATTCGGTGTCACATCATTGACAAATGTACAAAAAATCCTTTTTTCGCTATAAATAAATTCCCCGACACTCGTGAGAGTATCGGGGTTTTCTGAAAGATATGATAATTTTGAATTATCTTATTTAACCGTTACTTTTACAGACTGATAATCGGTGCGCCGGTGCCGCCGCCTACCTCCCAGCCTGAGCTTGCGTGCGGGATTTCTTCTTCGCCACCGGAGGTTGTGATAACATCCTGATTTTTTGTCATAACAACCTTGAATTCAGGTTCCTTGTACTTTTTCATTTGTTACCACCTCCTTATGC
>CAYZPT010000187.1:0-2540 GCA_964480285.1 uncultured Bacteroides sp. | reverse complement strand
CCTTGAGCATATTGCCCCTGGCTTCCGGATCCTTTCCGTCGACGTAAGCTTTTGCCAGGTTTTCGTGACTCAACTTGGTAGCTTCCTCGGCATATTGAACAGTAGATTTTGTGTTGCTTTTACCGATATACGCCTCAACTGCGTGAGTGAGTGCATCCATGCCTGTTGTCGATGTTATATGCGGCGGCAAACCAACGGTCAGAGCCGGGTCAAGCACTGCATGTTTCGGACGGAGACAGATGTCATTGATAGCATTCTTCTCATGTGTTTCGGGGTCGGTAACTACTGCGGCAACTGTGGTTTCGGAGCCGGTACCCGCTGTGGTGGGAACGGCAAAGAACGGTGGCAGCTTCTTAAGCACTTTAAGGTAACCGCGCATTGAGCGAACAGACTGATTTGGCTTAACAACTCTTGCACCGGCAGCCTTTGCACAGTCCATAGACGAGCCGCCGCCGAATGCGATGATGCCTTGGCATCCGTTCTGAACATAAATGTCCTTGCAATCCTCAATGTTCGGGATAGTCGGGTTAGGCTGAACGCCGTCATAAACGACGTAATCAACGCCTGCTACCTTGAGTTCTTCAAACATCGGGTCAAGCAGATGAAGTCCCATAAGTCCCTTATCGGTAACTACGAGAACCTTATCTATACCCTTGCCCTTGATGTATGCAGGCAGCTTGAGCACAGAGCCTTCGCCCTCGAGAATTTCAGGCTCCGACCAGTCCATAAAGCACATTGCGACCATAAAAACTCTCTGGTACACACGATACCAGCACTTTTTTAAAGTCCAGAGCATTCTTTTTCCTCCTTATTTTATTTTGAAAAATTGCGCACACTGACAAAAATATGCACTCTTCAAGAGTCTATTATCAGTATGTATGTGTATATTGTACAATTTTTTTTAGTTTTTTGCAATAGTAATATTGTATATTGCGAAAGAATTTGTTATAATGTAGTCAGAATTTTAAAAATTGGAGTGAAAATTATGGGTAAAATTATTTTCAGCGAAAACGAATATCGCTTTTCCGGCACAGCGCTCGCAGCTAACGACAGCACGGCTCTCGCAGTAGCAGTTAAATGCTCTGCAGACATTGACGACGGTGCAAAGTGGGGCTACAGCGAGCTTGTTGCAAAGACAAGCACCAACGGCGGCGAGGAATGGTCTGAGGAGAAAACTATTCTCGCTCCCCCTGCAAGAACAATAACCGCTGAAAAAGGCAATTCAAAAACTGCTTTCTTCCGTAATCCTGTGCTTTCCACAGCTGCAAACGGAGACTTTGTGCTCGTTTTCACTTTCTATCCAGAGAGTGAAGGTGCGGACAACAAAAAGCTTCTTGATAAGAAAAAGGTTTCGTTCACATTCTTCGGCGGCAAGAATTGCCTTGTTCTTTACGATCGCGACGGCAAGTTCTACACCGTAACCGAGGACGGCAAAGTGCTTGACGCTACCAAAGCTCCCACACAGTACGCTATTAAAGGTCTCGGCGATCTTTACAACGGCGATGAATTCCTCGGCAACATCTACCTCAACGGCGCTATGGGCAAGTCTGAGAACGAAGAGGTTAACGCTTCATTCGGCGCACCGCTCAAAGCCGCTAAAAGAAGCTATATTATGGCAATGACATCTGCTGACGGCGTTAACTGGAGCGAGCCCGTAAACATCACTCCTGCAGTGCTTGCAGCTGATGACGGCGTAACAATGGCAACAGGCACAGGCAACGGCGTTGTCTGCGACAGCGGCAGAATCGTTGTTCCCGTAATGACCGACAAGGGTGCTGCTTCCATCTATTCAGACGACAACGGCGTTACATGGCTGCGCAATCAGCGCTTCCCGTATATGCCTGTTAAAAAAGCTGTTACTATTGTTCAGGCTCCGACAGGCGAGCTGATTGCACTCGGTAAAAAGAGCGGCATTTCAAACGACAAGGGTATCACCTGGATGTCTTACAAGAGCAAGGTTGCACCCGTTTCTGCGCTTGCTATGGCTGACAAGATCTGCACAATCGCAAATGCAAAAGCCGGCACTGCACAAATCGGCGGCGAGTTCAAGATCAACAAAAAGGGCAAGCTCAAAGGCATCAATTACAATAAGGAAAAGAGCGAGCTCGCAGGCGGACTGCTTCCGTGTGCAACACTCGCAACGGTTGCCGGCAAACCCGCAGTACTCTACATAACTCCCGACAACAAGCAGGTTTCATTCACAGCATTATAAAAAATAAAAGCATCCCTTGTGTAAAGGGATGCTTAGCACAAACAGCAACTGCCTCCCTGAACAAGGAAGGCAGTTTTTTTATTTCAGATATTTACCGATAAACTCGTCGAGCTTTGCGTAATAATCTTCGGTGCCGAAAACGATACTGTCGGCGTGCTTTGCTTCGGGAACGATGAGCTGATCCTTTTCTGTTGTACAGAGCTCATACAGCTCCTGACCCATTCTCGTGGGCACAAAGTCGTCGCTGCCGCCGTGAACAAACAACATCGGCACACGCGCATTCTTAACGCTCTCGCGAACGTCGGTGTCGTTAAGGTCGTAACCTGCA
>CAYZPT010000186.1:0-2549 GCA_964480285.1 uncultured Bacteroides sp. | reverse complement strand
CCGATTTGCTTGAAAAAGCAGATCTGACAGAAAACGACAAAAGTTTTTTATCTCAAAAAACTGAAAATTAATTATGTTAAAAGTGCACAAATATCGACGAAAAATTTTGTTGATAATTCATTAGTCATACGAAGTTTATAAAAGTTCGTTGACGATCGATTTTTTAGTGCTATAATATAGCAGATAGCTAAAAAAGTTATTAAACAACACAACATATATCATTTGGTTTTTTGAGAGGTACAAGATATGTTTGTAAAAGATGTTACTGTAGAAAATCAGGTTGGTCTTCACGCTCGCCCGGCAACCTTCTTCATTCAGAAGGCTAACGAGTTTAAGTCATCTATCTGGGTTGAGAAGGAAGAGAGAAGAGTTAATGCTAAATCACTTCTCGGCGTACTTTCACTCGGTATTATGGGCGGAACCGCTATCAGAATCATCGCAGACGGTTCTGACGAGGAAGAGGCTGTTGAAGGTCTTGTAGCACTTGTAAAGAGCGGCTTCAACGAGTAATTACCTGAACGAATAGAATTATGTAGGGAGCGATGACCACATCGCTCCGTTTTTTTCATCTTTGCTCTGCAAAGATTTCATCGCGCAGCGATTTAATTAAATGAAATCAGCCTTCGGCTGATGAAATCGGCTTTGCCGATGAAATTACTTCGTAATGAAATCTGCGCTAATGCGCAGGTTTTTGCCAACGGCAAACGGGAAAGGAGGAACACTATGACTGAAAAAGAATTGCGCAAAAAGGCTATGGCTTTGCCGCTGCAGCCCGGCGTATATATTATGAAAAACAAAGACAAAAAGATAATATATATAGGCAAAGCGAAGGCACTTAAAAACAGGGTTTCCTCCTATTTCGGCAGCCATTTGGGGCACTCGCTCAAGGTTATCCGTATGGTTGAAAATGTCGACGATTTTGACTATATACTTTGCGACACCGAGTTCGAGGCGCTTGTGTTGGAGTGCTCGCTTATCAAGCAGCATATGCCCAAGTACAACATCCTGCTCAAGGACGACAAGGGCTACAATTATATTAAGGTGACGAAGGGCGATTTTCCGCGTATCCGCGAGTGTTACCGTATGGACGACGAAAACGCGACTTACATCGGTCCGTTTATCTCCAATTTCTCGGTTAAAAAGGCGGTTGAGGAAACGCTCAAAATCTTTAAACTTCCCACCTGCAACAAGCAGTTCCCGCGCGATTACAACAAGTCGCGCCCCTGCCTAAACGGCTTTATGGGGCTGTGCAGCGCGCCCTGCAACGGCGGCATAACGCAGGAGGAGTACGCCCAGAACGTTGCTGACGCGGTGGCGTTTTTAAAGGGCGGCAGCGTAAAAGCGGTTAAGGATATGACTGCAAAAATGCAGGAGTATTCCGAAAATCTTGAATTTGAAAAAGCCGCCAAGCTGCGCGACAGAATCAAGGCGATCAAAAACCTTGAGGAAAAGCAGAAGGTCGTTTCCATCAACGTGCCGGAGGAGGACGTTTTTGCCCTCGTGAACGGAAACAAAAAGGCGTGCTTTGATGTGCTGCGCTTTAAAAACGGCAGGCTTTACGATACTGAGCATTGGCTCATTGACAGCGTTGACGCCCTCGCTGAAGCACGCTTTGAGCTGATTGAGCGCTACTACTCGATGCGCGATTACATCCCTTCAAGAATTGCGGTTGACGGCGATATTGCAGAGGAAGAACTGCTGCAGCAGCACCTTGAAAGCATCCGCGGCAAGAAGTGCCAAATTATCCACCCGCAAAAGGGCGAGCACCTTGCCATAGTGAATATGTGCGTCAAAAATGCAAACGAGCACCTTGCGCAGCAGCAGGGTAGGCTCGGCAGGGAGATGGCTGCGCTCGAGGAGCTTGCAGAACTGCTCGGTTTACCCAAGCCGCCCGAATATATTGAAAGCTACGATATTTCGCACACCTTCGGTGCGGACAACGTGGCGGGTATGGTTGTGTTCCACAACGGCAGACCGATGAAGAGTGCATACAAGCGCTTTGCGATTAAAGGCTTTGACGGTCAGAACGACGTCGGATCTATGAACGAGGTGCTGACGCGCCGCTTTAAGCATTACTACGAGGACGGGGAGGGCAGCACATTTAAGATTAAGCCCGACCTCATTCTGCTTGACGGCGGCGAGCCGCAGGTCAACGCCGTGCTTCCCGTTATCCGCGAAATGGAGATTGACGTGCCCGTTTTCGGCATGGTCAAGGACAGCAAGCACCGCACGCGCGCAATTGCCTTTGACGGCGGCGAAATCCAGATAAGTTCGCACCGTAGCGCGTTCACGCTTGTGTCTAATATTCAGGAGGAGGTTCACCGCTTTGCGATAACCTACCACCGCAAAAAGCACAAGAAGTCGTCGTTCTCATCGGGACTTATGAAAATTGACGGAATCGGCGAGAAAAAAGCAAAAAGTTTGCTTAAATATTTCAAAACTGTATCGAAAATCAAGGAAGCAACAGTCGAGGAATTGTGTAGTGTACCGGGTATTTCACTACAAAATGCACAAGATATTGCAAAACATTATCAAAATAATTAAAATTT
>CAYZPT010000185.1:0-2569 GCA_964480285.1 uncultured Bacteroides sp. | reverse complement strand
ACCGTGACCGCCGGACTGCTTCTTATGTCTGCCCTGTACGGAAACTTTCTTGGAGATTGTCTCTCTATAAGCAACCTTAGGCTGAATAAGATTTGCAATAACCTTATATTTTTCTTTCATCTTGGAAAGGATAACGTCGAGCTGCTGCTCGCCGAGACCTGAAAGAACTGTCTGATGTGTTTCTGTATTAGAAGCAAATGTGATTGAAGGATCTTCTTCCATAAGTCTGTTAACAGCGTTGGAAATCTTTTCCTCGTCGCCCTTCTTCTCAGGAATAATAGCCATAGCGTAGGAAGCATAAGGAATAAGAACTCTGTCAAGAGTAACTACGTTGCCCTGTGCGCACATTGTGTCGCCTGTCTTGAATGTGGAAAGCTTTGCAATAGCACAGATGTCGCCTGCCTGGCATTCCTTAACATCAGTCTGCTTTGCGCCTAGCATATTAACAAGTTTACCGACTCTTTCCTCATCGCCTGTGCGTGAGTTAACAACTGTCATACCCTGAGTGAGAGTACCTCTGATAACCTTGAAGAAGTTGAGTTTGCCGATAAACGGGTCAGCAATTGACTTGAAGCAGATAGCAGCAAGCGGACCTGCAGGGTCAACAGTAATTTCAACAGGCTCTTCATTGGAATCTGTGCCGTATTCAGCTTTGGGTGAAGGTGCGCAGTCCTTAACAAAGTCAAGGAGCTGATCAACAGCTTCGCCAGTGCCGCCTGAAAGCGCAAATACCGGAACAATAGAGCCGTCAGCAAGACCGATTGAAATACCCTTGATCTTTTCTTCCTTTGTGAGTGGCTCGCCCTCAAAGTATTTTTCCATAAGCTCGTCATCAGCACCTGCAACTGCTTCGTTAAATACTTCCTTGATAGCGTCAAATCTGCTCTCATCGTCAGGAGTAACATCGGCAGCAGTAGCCTTAATGCCGTTATAGCTGTATGTTTTATCTTCAATCATATTATAGTAGCCTGCAACCTTGCCGCCGCTGATAACAGGAACTACTACAGGGCACATAGATGTGCCGAACTTTGCAACAAGACCGTTAAATGACTTGTAGAAGTCAGCGCGCTCGTCATCCATCTTAGTGGTGACGATCATTCTTGCCATACCTTTTTTGCCTGCATTTTTAAATGCTTTTTCAGCACCTGCAGCAATACCTGAGCGTGAAGATACAACAACGATAGCTGTATCAGCAGCACGAAGGCCTTCGCTTGAACCGATAGCAAAGTCAAAAAGACCGGGAGTATCAATTACGTTAATCTTGCTGTCCTTATAAGGGAACTGAAGAACTGAAGATGTAATACTTACGCCTCTCTTTTTTTCTTCCGAATCGCAGTCGGATACAGTGTTACCGTCGGCAATTTTACCCATTCTTTCGGTAACGCCGGCAATGTTCACCATCGCTTCACACAGTGTGGTCTTACCCTTGGAGGCGTGACCTACAACGGTGATATTTTTAATATTAGCCATAAATTTTCCTCCAAAAAAACGTTTGTATAAATTGTACAACATATGCACTGTTATGTCAACAATAAGCAGATAATTTTAACATAAGTAACAAATTTATACGCTTTAATTTGTAATAATTACTGATACAATTTATTGATGATTGGTTTGCCTAAATATAAATCTGTCGATATGAGTTGAATTATAATGAATTGTCATAATATTTTAACTTGTATAATAATGTTTATTTTGTTAATATTAAATAGATAAACAAAGGAGGAATTCTGATGAATAACAAAACAGTTGACCTTGCACTGCTTGACGGCGTACTTGCAGAATATGCGTCAGTCAAAGGCAGCCTGATCACAATTCTTCAAAAAACTCAGGACATCTATGGCTATCTGCCTAAAGAGGCTATTGAGCTTATTTCAGAGAAAACAGGCATTGCTACTTCTGAAATTATGGGTGTCGGCACTTTCTACACACAGTTCAGATTTGAGCCTGTTGGCAAGTATCTGATTATGCTTTGCCAGGGCACGGCATGCCACGTCAATTCAAGTGAGTTGATTTTGCAGACTATCAAAGACGAGCTTGGCATTGATGACGGACAAACTACTGCGGACGGTCTGTTTTCTCTTAAGTGTGTTGCGTGCCTCGGTTGCTGCTCACTTTCCCCTGTTATGATGATTAACGAGGACACATACGGCAGTCTTACCCCTGACAAGACGAAGAAAATACTCAAAGAGTTAAGGGAGGCGGCACAATGAGAATAGTTATCGGACAGGGCTCCTGCGGTATTGCTGCAGGTGCTGAAAAAGTACGAAGCGCACTGCTAAACAATGATGTTGCCTGCGATATTTCAATCACAGGCTGTATCGGCATGTGCTACCTTGAGCCTATCGTTGATATTTATGACGGCGACGAGCTTACAAGACTTGTAAAAGTCAGCGAAAACGACGCTGACAAAATTGCGGAATTTACAAGGACAAAAGATAAAGCCGTTATCGAAGACCTTATCGTGTCTGACGAGGACAAGGAATTCCTTGACAAACAGACAAGAATTGCGCTGCGCAGATGCGGCGTTATCAATCCTGAGGAGATTGAAGCATACATTGAAGCTGAC
>CAYZPT010000184.1:0-2620 GCA_964480285.1 uncultured Bacteroides sp. | reverse complement strand
GTGATTTGTAAATGTCAAATAAGTTGTTGTATCTTAGCAGCTGCTTGTGAAGTTTGTTTTGCCACAGTTAGGGCAAGGGATGTTGTGCTCCTTGATGTAGTTGCTCATCTCCTCGTTTGACCAGCCTGCAACGTTTGTGCCGTCGAAATTCTCGATAAGGTCGTCTGCGCGGTGACGAGGTTTACACTCGCAGCAGTCCATAAGCGGGTCGGAGAAGCCGCCAAGGTGACCTGACGCAATCCAGGTCTGCGGGTTCATAAGGATAGCGGAATCAAGGCCGACATTGTACTTGTTTTCCTGAATAAACTTTTTGCGCCAAGCGGCTTTGATATTTGTTTTAAGCTCAACGCCGAGCGGACCGTAATCCCATGTGTTTGCAAGTCCTCCGTAAATCTCCGAACCGGGATAAACAAAGCCTCTGCCTTTGCACAGTGTTACAATTTGCTCAAGCGATTTTTCAGTATTTTTCATATGTGTTATACCTCCATATACAGTTAGAGTTATTATACTATCATTTTTATTAATAGTCAACAATATGATGAATTTTAAGCAGCTTTATATATTTACCCTGCTCGTCTGAAGCTACGCAAATTACTTTGTCAAAGCCGCAGTTTGTATACAGCTTCAACGCGGGATAATTATCTAAATCCACGCCGATTGACATTTCCGAATAGCCGAGCTCTTTTGCTTTATCGGTAACATACTCAATAAGCATTTTGCCGATACCTTGCCGCCTGTATTCAGGCTTTACAACAAGGTGCGAAACGTAGATACGCTTATTCGGAATAGTATAATCGGTATCGTTCATATCCTTCACTAACGATATTTCACCGATAAAATCATCGCCGTCTTTACACACATAGGTGATGCGATTACCACTTTTTAGCTCGCTCAAATACTTTTCGGCAAGGTCGCTGCGCTTTATCATATCCCATATGTTATTGCATTTATCGTAATCATTAATTGGTAATAACTCGATTTCCATTATAAGTCAAACCTTTCTTTAATCATTTTTGCAGTTTGTTCCGCCGAAAGATTTGTATTGTCAATCTTGACATAGTTTTCAAACGGAATCTCGCCTTCATAGCTTTCAATGCGGTAGTTGTTGTCATCATCAATTAATCTCTTGTTTGACAATTCAATATCACGTTTTGACGGCTTGTTTTTCAAACGGTTTTCACTGTTGTTTCTTTCAAGCCTTACACTCTGCGGAGCAACAAGCTCTACATAATAAAATTCAGTATTATACGGTTCAAACATGCTTTTTATATGCTCAATATAATCCCAGTCCTGCCGGTCAAATGCACACATATAAGTAAAAATCATACCGTATTTATCACTTTTTGCAAATTCCTCAAAGACTATTTCACGAAACCTTTTAATTGCAGTTCCGTTAAATTCTCCGAATATTTCCAATATGGGCTCAATACTCATATGATTATGAAAAAGTCTTAAATCCGTTATCTTTGTCAGTTCCTGTCCTACAGTCATTTTACCGACTGCAGCATTTCCTATAATAAATACTAATTTCATTTTATCGCCTCCTTAAACGATTAACCGTTTGCGGTTTAATCCTTTCTGAAAACATCAAGCATATGAATTGAAAAGCCTGTCAGGTCGTCACGCTCACAAATGCTGTGCAAAAATTTCATATACTCCTCAAATTCCCTTTTATTCAGTCTGTTGAGCTTGTTGTTTACAACGTAGGACAGCATATCCACACCGACAAAGTGCAGGCGCGTTACATTATAGCTTTTCATCAGCTCGTCAATATCGGGCTTTCTGTATAACTCAAATATTTCGTTTGGGCTTGAAATTGCGTGGTAATCCTCGCTAATCATTCCCTTGTCAAGCAAGCCGAGAATCCGCTTTTCGTAAAACATTTTGTACATACAAGTGTCATTGTTGCAGTAGGCGGCATAGATAACGCCGCCCGTTTTCGCGACCCTGATTGCCTCGCTAAGTGCGGCGTGCTTATCCTCGTCGGTAAAAAGATGATACATCGGTCCGAGTAGCAAAACGATATCAAAGGTTTCGCCATCAAGAAAAGATAAGTCAACGGCATTGCCCTCAATAATTTTTATTTTATGCTCTGCCTTTACTTTCTTTTTCATAATATCAATATTATGCTTTACAAGCTCAACTGCCGTTACATCGTAGCCCTTATCGGCAAGCGCTACCGAATATCTGCCCGTGCCTGCTCCGATTTCAAGAATCTTTGCACCGTCAAATAAATATTTTTCTATATATTCCATAGTAAGAAGATACTCGGGACGTCTGTTTTTCTTTAGCAATCTTCCGTCTTCGTCATAGTGATTATAATATTCTTTAATTGAATTCATAGTACTTCTCCTTTCAATAAAATAACCGCTGACAAACCTTGTGTTCATCAGCAGTTCGGTAAGTTATATTATTTACAAAACTATCTTAAATGAACACAACACCAAAAAGCCCATACCTGCTGTCTGGGCTGCTGCGACTGTGCATTCAGTTTTGCAAAATGCTTATTCATAATAATTACCTCGTTTTGCACATGGTAACATAAAAGAATTATGTTGTCAAATACACTGATCGTAAACGTGAACGAGTCTGTATCCGTCCACTCTCTTCCGTTCAGGAT
>CAYZPT010000183.1:0-2664 GCA_964480285.1 uncultured Bacteroides sp. | reverse complement strand
GCAAAGTCGGTGTATTTGTAGCCGAACAGCTCGTCTGAAATCTCGCCCGTAAGCAGCACGCGGATATCAGTGGTTTCGTGTATTGCCTTGCACACGAGATACATACCAACGCTTGCGCGGATAGTGGTAATATCATATGTGCCGAGCAGGTGAATCAGATCATCAAGCGAAGCAAGAACCTCGTCGGGGGTCATATAAACTTCGGTGTGGTGGCTGCCGATAAAATCCGCAACCTGCCTTGCGTATTTGAGGTCAATTGCGTCCTCGCTCATACCGATTGCAAAGGTTTCAATCGGCTTGTCGCTCTCTGCCGCTGCAATGGCGCAGACAAGCGATGAATCAAGTCCTCCTGAGAGCAGGAATCCTACCTTTGCGTCAGACACGAGGCGCTTTTTAATACCCTCGGTCAGCTTTTCGCGGATTTTTGTGCAGGCAGTTTCCACATCGTCGTGGCACACTTCGTCCACCTTTGCGATGTCACAGTAACAGATGAACGCGCCGTCTTTGTAATAGTGACCCGGCGGGAACGGCATAATCTTATCTGCAATACCTATGAGGTTCTTCGCCTCGCTGGCGAACAGAATTGCGCCCTGCTCGTCGTAGCCGTAATATAGTGGGCGGATACCAATCGGATCACGCGCGGCAATGAACTCGCCTGTCCTGCCGTCAAATATTATGCACGCAAACTCAGCGTCGAGCCGCGCAAACATATCGGTGCCGTACTCAAAGTACATCGGCAGAATAATCTCGCAGTCGCTGTCCGACTGAAAGGTGTATCCCTTCTCTTTAAGCAGCTCGCGTTCCTTTTCAAAGCCGTAAAGCTCGCCGTTGCACGCAACGTAGCTTCCGCCGAGTGAAAACGGCTGCATACCCGATGGGGTAAGACCCATAATCGACAGTCTTTGAAAACCGAGTAGTCCTTTGCCGGTGTCGACAATTCTGCTGTCGTCAGGTCCGCGCGTTTTTGTTCGGGTAAGACCCGTGTTAAATATCTTTAAATCAGCCTCAGGGCTGCAATAACCCATAATTGAACACATATTTCTCTCCTCCTAAAAGAGCATATTTCTTAATATAGCTTATGGGCGGAGTAAATCCGCCCGCTTTGCCATTAAAAATGTTAAACTTCGTCCTCCCCCTGAAGTGCGTCGTAGCCGTGCTCGCCTGTGCGAACCTTAACCACGTCGTCAACCTCATAGATGAAGATTTTGCCGTCGCCGATGTTGCCCGTGTAGAGCACTCTGCGCGCCGCTTCGACTACGTCGGAAACGGGAACTGCAGATACTACCATTTCAAGCTTCATCTGCGGGTTGAGGTTCATTTCCTCAATCTCAACGCCACGGTATTTCTTGATGTTGTGTCCCTTCTGCACGCCGCAGCCCATAACGTTAGTTACAGTCATACCCGTAACGCCGATGCTGTTCATTGCCTCCTTGACCTCCTCAAAGCGGGCAGGTCTGAATATCATAACAATCTTGGTGAGTTTCGGGGTGCTCTTCGTGATGTAGGATTCAACGGGTACCGCTCTTTCAACCGGCTCGACAGGCGGAGCGATTGGTGCGGATGTAATCTCCTTCGCCTCGGGAAGAATTGCCTTCATAGAAGCGGAGGTTGCAACCGCCATAGCGGGCATAAAGTCTGCGTACGCTGACGGGAGGTTGTGCTCCGTTGCGTCAAGACCCTTGATTTCCTCCTCCTTGCTTACTCGCAGACCGTGGAGCTTGTCGATCGCCTTGAATACAATAAGCATTGTGCAAACCGTCCACGCCGCAACTGCGAGGAAGCCGAGCGCCTGAATACCGAGCTGTGTGAAGCCGCCGCCGTAGAACAGACCTTTGCCAACGCCGTTTGCGCCTGTTGAAAACAGACCGACTGCAAATGTGCCCCAGATGCCGTTTGCCATATGCACAGCACAGGCGCCGACAGGGTCGTCAATATGTAATTTCTTATCAATA
The DNA here is from genome assembly GCA_964480285.1 of uncultured Bacteroides sp. Classification (GTDB taxonomy): domain Bacteria; phylum Bacillota; class Clostridia; order Oscillospirales; family Acutalibacteraceae; genus Eubacterium_R. Next base: position 712 of record CAYZPT010000183.1, on the reverse strand, counting down.
AACTCAACCGCAACTACAACGATAATACCTGATACGGCGCCGATGATAATCGAGCCGAGCGCGTCAGTGCAGTCGCAGGGAGCGGTGATTGCAACAAGTCCTGCAAGCGAGGCGTTAAGACTCATCGAAACATCGGGCTTGCCGTCCTTCACCCATGTGAAAATCATTGTTACAACAGTTGCAACGGCGGGTGCAAGAGTTGTGGTTACAAATATGCTTGCGAGCATATCAACATTCGTTGCCGCTGCGCCGTTGAAGCCGTACCAGCCAAACCACAGTATAAACACGCCGAGAGCGCCGATTGTGAGGTTGTGACCGGGGATAGCGCGGGCTTTCTTTTTGCCCGTTTTTTTGTCAATTTTATACTTACCGATACGCGGACCGAGGATTGTAGCGCCGATAAACGCCGCAATACCGCCGACCATATGAATTGCAGTTGAGCCTGCAAAATCGTGGAAGCCGAGCTTTGCAAGCCAGCCGTCTGCATTCCAGATCCAGCCCGCTTCAATCGGGTAAACAACAGCCGAGATAACCGCCGAGTAAATACAGTAGGCAGAAAATTTTGTTCTCTCCGCCATAGCGCCCGAGACGATTGTTGCCGCCGTCGCACAGAACACGAGGTTGAACACAAAGTTCGACCAATCAAAGTGCGCATAGTCGGTGAATACGCCGAGAGTAGGCATACCCACAAGACCGCCGAGGCATTCCTCGC
>CAYZPT010000182.1:0-2860 GCA_964480285.1 uncultured Bacteroides sp. | reverse complement strand
TGTACTCTGCCATTTTAGGATTCCATCTTCTTGTCTGGTGTCCGAAATGAACACCTGCTTCTAAAAGCTGTTTCATAGAAACTACATTTGCCATAATAATTTCCTCCTTTAAGGTTAATCCTCCGCAGTCAGTCTGGCAACAGCCTTGTTAGTAACCTCCGGCTGAACTGTCTGCGTGCGTATTCGCATATCTTTTTTACGAATGCTGAAAAATTATAACATAAACTATTATAAATTGCAAGAAAAAATTAATTTATTGTATTTTTTATTAAAAGTGTTATAATGGATGTCATACAGGAGGGTTAATTTATGAAAAAACTCACAAAGATTTTAACCGCAATGGGCGCTGTTACGGCACTTGCATATGCAACAGGTGTTGCGTTTTTAACATATAAGACATTCGTTTCGCCGCCGAAGCCTGAACGCGAGGAGCCGAAAGCGAACACATTTTACGACGACGATATTGCCAACGCTGCAAACGAAACCAACGAGGCAATCGAACGCATAAAAGCAAAATATACGCCCGAAGAAGTATACATTTATACCGACGACGGGCTGACTCTGCCGGGCTACTTTTACATCAACGAAAACGACAGCAAAAACACAATTGTATGTGTGCACGGTTACAATACCGACAGTGACTTTGCGTTTGCAACGATGGTTGAGCCTATACTTGATCACGGATACAACTGTTTCCTTGTTAATCACCGTCATTTCGGCGGGCACGAGGGCAAGTTCACGGGCTTCGGTATACTTGAAAAGGACGAGCTTATCAAGTGGATTGAGTGCGTAAATTCGTACTTCCCTGACGGCAAAATCATACTTTACGGCACTTCGATGGGCGCTGCTACAATTATGCAGGCGAGCGATAGAGATTTAACCGAAAATGTTGTCGGATTCATTGAGGATTGCGGCTTCACAACGTGCTATGACGAATTCAGATATCTCACAAAATCAGTTCTTCACCTGCCATCAAAACCGATTGCAGAGGGCGTAAACGTACTAACAAAGGCGTTTCTTGATATTGACATAAAGACTTCTGATTCGCGCGAGGCGCTGAAAAGCACAACGCTGCCAGCGCTGTTTATCCACGGCGGACACGACAACTTTGTACCAACCTATATGGTTGAGGAGTGCTATGAGGCATGCGCAAGCGAGGACAAAAAGCTGATTATCTACGACACTGCCCGCCACGTGCATTCGCACTTCAAGTACAAAGAGCAATACGAAAAGGATATATTTGAGTTTTGCGGAAGAATATTCGGGAAATAATTCGGAATACGGATTTCGGAATTCGGAATTAACAAAACGGACGGCATTGCCGTCCGTTTTACATTATGAGTTATGAATTTTAGGTGCTCGCCGCACGGGCATTTATAAATTATCATTAACACTTAATCATCTGCCGCTTCAACAGCCTGTTGTATCCACTCCTCATCCTCAGGCTTGGATTCACCGTGCTTAACCTGCGTGATAACTGCAAGTCCGATTGCGAAGAAAATTGCACAGAACAGGAACATATAGTTGTAATCCTCGTTGAACAGACCGATGAGCCAACCGCAAAGGATTGGACCTGTAATCGCAGCGGAGAAGGTCGCAGTGTAGTAGTAGCCGGTGAAGGTACCGACGTACTCCCTGCCGCCGATTGCAAGCACGAGCGGTAACGTATTGATGTTGATGCAGCCAACCGCTGCACCGCCGACAACAAGGGCAATCCACAGCATAATCCATACGAACATTCTGTTTGAGTCGTAGACCTGCGAAACAGTGATGTAAGCAATAAACATTGCCACAATACAGGCAAGTCCGATTATAATGGTTTTTTTACGTCCGAGCTTCCTGCCCATAACACCTGCGGGTATGCCGAATACAGCAAGCGAAACGGCAAACACAGCCATCATAAGCGTGGAATAAATCGGCTTAACGTCGAGCGTATCGAGCGCAAAATTTGTGAAGTTCGGCACGATAGCTTCAGTCGCATTATTGATTAGGAAGAGAGCCGCAAGCATTGTGATAAGGCTCTTTCGCTCTGCCTTTGAAATCGGCAGTTCCTTGATTTTAACTTTCTTGACTTTTTCGCCCTCAGCGGCTTCAATGCGCACGTCCTTGGACAAGTCGTTTTGCTTATTTTTCTTATAAAACAGCATGAGAATAACCAGGCACAAAATGGTAACAGCAGCCGCTACAACGAATACAGGAGTGTAGTTAACGTATGTAGGCTCGCCGTTTGCACCGAGTTTAACAACTTTTTCGGCAACCTTTTCGCCGTTGATATAGAGTGCATCTCTGCCAGATTCGATAAAGTTTTCAACAGTATCACCGTACTTTGACGGATCAAAGCCAGCGGCATATTCAACAACAGGTTTGCCGTCTGCGCCGACTTCGAGAATCTGACCGAGCGTATTGGCTTTAGCTTTTAAAGCGTCGTGCAGCGCGGTAAAGCCGAGCAGTCCGACAAGCGTTGTGGCAATAGTTCCGATAACAAAGCCAACCATCTGACCGATGCCGCCCATAATGTTGATTACGGCGTTTGCGTCGCTCTGCAGTGACGACGGCGTGAAGTCCGGCATCAGCGAAACAACTGGCGAGCGCCACACCGACATAGTGAAGTTAAAAAAGATAATAACCGTCATCATCAGCACAACGCTCAGTGCTGTTGCCTTGATAGTTGCAGCAACTGTAATAAGGCTGAAAAAGATAGCGCAAATCGGCAGGCATACGATAATATACGGCATACGCTTGCCCCATTTTGTGTACGTTTTGTCGCTGCGTTTGCCGAAATTCGGCTGGAAAACTACACCGAAGTTGTTATCAATAGTCATAATCGCGTTGACAAGAAGCGCAACCGACAAAAACGCAG
>CAYZPT010000181.1:0-2885 GCA_964480285.1 uncultured Bacteroides sp. | reverse complement strand
GCAAGGTCGTCGCATATAATAATATTCATACGCAGCACGGAGCCCATAGATGCACGCAGCACCTTTGGATTGTAAATGTCGCAGCCGCCGCCGATGATAACGCTGTCAATGCCAAGCGCCTCAGCAGTGCGGATAATCGCGCCCACATTTGACGGTGTCTGCACGTTGTCAAGCGCAACTGCCTTTTTGCCGAGCGGCGCAGTGCTCTCTGCCATTTCGCACACGGCGAATATTCCCTGCGGAGTATCGGTGTCCGTCAGCTTATCTGCAATCTCATCAGTTATGATGTAAGCCCTTTCGCTCTTATCTGCAAGAGCTTCAACCTCTGCCTGATACTTTTCCAACAGCTTTTCGGTTACAAAAAGCATTTTGACCTTATAAACAGAATTAAGGACATCAAAACAAAGTCTTGCTCCCTCAAGCACGAACAGCCCGTTTGCACGGCGCGCAGATGACGAGGTAATCAACTTTTTGGTGTCCTTAATTATCTTATTTGTTTTACTTGTAATTCTTTCCATCAAGTGATTTCTCCCATACACAGCAGTGCTTTAAGTCGAGTGGCACCGTGCGGCACCGCCCATTATTTGTTTAAACAAATCACATTATTATATTATTTTTATATAATATACATTATATAGGGAAAAATTTCAATAGTTAATTTTAATTTTTTACAAAAAACTGCCCTGCGCGCCATACGCAGGGCAAAAGAGTTATTGTCTAGCAAAACTGTCAAACATTTTGTCAACGCCTTTATTAGCCATCTTTAAAAGCTGTTTGGTAAACAGGTCGTACCTTATGAGCTTTTTAACAAGTTCAATAACGATAGACAGTGCGAGCGATACGCAAATCAGCACAAGCGGTATCAGCCACCAGTATTTAAACGAATAAATAAACTCGTTGCAGTAGTTGTATCTGATAAACGTGTGGGTTAAAAAGATATTCATCGAGTGCTTGCCGAGGAACTCCAGCACCTTGCGCAGAACGACCAAATCGAGTAAAAATTCGTACGCGAAGAAGATAAGCACCATCGGGAATACGGAAAAGCGCAGCTCGTAGTAATACTTTGCCGGCAGCACCTTGTAAATGTAAATGCACACAAAGCACAGCACAAACATGACAATAAACTTAACAGGCTTGTTGAGCACACCGAGCTTCCCTCTTATCCACTTGTAGTTTGCAACACGAGGCAGAATATTGTACTTTGCGGCAATCATACCGAACAAAAACGGGAACTGAAACGCGATATAAGTGCTTGAATCGTACGGAATCTGCAGAACTCGAGGCAGGAAGAAAGCAACCGCAAGCACGGGGATTACGCTGAATTTGTCAAACAGCTTTACAAAAATCGGAGCAGCTACAATAAACAGCACGGCGATTGTCATATACCACCAGGTCGGGCAGAATTCGTTGCCGTAAAACAGCTGCTCAATACCGAAGAAGTTAAGCCCCATTCTGAACAGACCCAGCACCATATCCGAAACCGAATCGCCGGTGAAAAAGCTATCGTAGGTGTAGCCGTTAATCAGCTGGCAAACGATATACGCGATAACAGCGATAAACCAGAAACCGCTCATCGTCTTTATGTAGCGAGTGGTAGTCCACTTAACAATCTCACGCCGCGACCAGTTGTTCTCTTTATTCAGCCCTTTAAGCGACAGATACAGACCGAAGCCTGTGACAAACGCAAACAGGCTGACGCACATTTTAAACGTGTAGCTTACAAGGCAAACCCAGTGTTCGCCAAACGGCGCAAAGTTTATGCTGAACGCTTCATATCGCGAAGGGTCTGCAAAGCAGTGATGAAATACCATCATAAGAATTGCAATGCCCTTGAGCGCCGCTGAATTCTCTTTTGTAAACGCGGTTTTCTCCTTAAACATAACACTCTGCCTCTTTTACCAAATAATATGTTTAAATTATACCATTGAACGCCTGCTTCGTCAACACCGCAGCAAAACAAAAACGGACGGCTTAAACCGTCCGTAAATTGCTGTTTAATTAGAGTGCTGCCTTTGCTGCCTCTGTAAGTGCTGTGAATGCAGCAGGATCGCTGATTGCGATTTCAGAAAGCATCTTTCTGTTGAGGTCGATGTCTGCTTTCTTAAGACCATTCATGAATGTTGAATAATTCATTCCGTTTGCCTTGCAAGCAGCAGAAATACGTGTGATCCACATTCTTCTGAAATCTCTCTTCTTCTGCTTTCTGCCGATATATGCATACTGGCCGCTCTTCATTACAGCCTGCTTAGCAGTGCGGAAAAGAGCGTGCTTTGAGCCGTAGTAGCCCTTTGCAGCCTTTAATACTTTCTTTCTTCTTTTGCGCGTCATCATAGCGCCCTTAACTCTTGCCATGGTTATATACCTCCGTTAGTTGAAAACTGTAAAATAGTAAGTGGGTACCTTGGTTTATTTGTAAGGTACAAGTCTCTGAAGCTGCTTCTGATTGCTCTCATCGGCAACAACCTGCTTGCGAAGATTTCTCTTGCGCTTTGTTGACTTCTTGGTAAGGATGTGAGAAGTATAAGCGTGTGATCTCTTAACCTTGCCGCTCTTAGTTTTCTTAAAACGCTTTTTAGCGCCGCTGTGTGTCTTAATCTTTGGCATAATTTATTCCTCCGTATAAAATGAATTACAATTTAATACTTATTTTGCTGAAGCCTTGGGCGACATAAACATAAGCACCTGTCTGCCCTCGAGCTTCGGATTTTTATCAATGCTTGCTTCTTCTTCCAGTTCCTCGGCAAAACGCTTCATATTGGCAACTGCAAGATCGCTGTGCGCCATCTCTCTGCCGCGCAGACGGATTGAAACCTTGAGTTTATCGCCCTTTGATAAGAACTTGCGAGCCTGATTAACCTTTGTGTTGAAATCGCCGATATCGATGT
>CAYZPT010000180.1:0-3039 GCA_964480285.1 uncultured Bacteroides sp. | reverse complement strand
AGGACGAAGCCAAAACCTAACCCTATTTACGTAGGGTGCCCCAAGGCTCTTTTTTGTTTGCTATTCCGTTATCCCTGATTATCTGGGTTAATCGGATCATCGGGGTTGTCCGGATTCTCGGGATCGTCGGGATTATCCGGGTTGTCTGGATTATCCGGATTCTCGGGATCGTCGGGATTGTCCGGGTTATCGGGATTGTCCGGGTTGTCGGGATTGTCCGGGTTGTCGGGATTGTCGGGGTTGTCCGGGTTATCGGGATTGTCCGGGTTATCGGGATTGTCCGGGTTATCAGGATTGTCCGGGTTATCAGGATTGTCCGGGTTGTCAGGATTGTCCGGGTTATCGTGACTGATCGGCGTGATAGCTGCGTAATATCCTTCGCCGTCTTTTTCAGGCACATTATACGCTCTGAGATGATAACTCAACAATCCGTAGGGAGTAACCACATAATTGCAGGTTTCGTAATCGCACTGATTGTTGCTCGCAAACATTTCGTAATCCTCAACAGTGAGTGAGCTTGTTGTTCCGTTAGACTTACTGAAAAACATAGTGTTGAAGCAGTGGTGGAACTCGTTGCCGCTGATTTCGCAGTCACCCTGAACACCCATACCCTTAATTGCCTTTGTTTCGCTGATAAGCGTAGCTTCGTCCGCAACCTTGGTATATGCTACACCGTTTTCGGTCATACCGACGCCGTCAATAACATTGTTGGTGATTTTAAAATCCTTCCAGTGCCACATATTCAGCGCGTCTTTGAGGCAGTTTTTGAACGTGCATTCCGAAACAACAACATTCGTGTGGAATTTGTTATCTGTATATGCGTGAGTGCCTACGCCTGCGTGAACATTATCAAAAGTACAATTTGTAACAGTAATATTTTTGTTAGGCGTGCAGTCGTAAGTTATCCACGGCTGCGTAATACCGCCGGTGTTTTTATCAGGAATATCAAGGTTGATACATTCCTCGTATTCATAGATGTCAGATTTCTGCGCGTTGGTAAAAGTGCAGTTATCAAAGGTAACATTCTGCGAAGCGTCAAGTTCAACAAAATGTCCGCGTTCTTTAAGATTTTTGAACTTAATATTGGTGAAGTTGATATTTGAGTTGTGGCACAGAACAAACGCCGCACACGTTTTACCGACAGGGCAATCGTTCATATCAAGCACAACATTGCCCCTCGCTGCAAAGGTTACATTGTGAACGCCGCCGTATTTGCTATAAGCACTTTTTGTTTCGGCCTTTGACGGAGCGCATAACATAAACATTGTTCCGCTGGCAGCCATACTTGAGGTTGATGTTTTAGTCGACTTTTTGAGCACAACGCCGTCCTCAAAAATCACTGTAATATTGCTTGGAACATATATAACATTGGTAATATTGTATGTTCCCTTTTTAAGCGTAAGCGTACCGCCGCCCTTTGTTTCAAGCGCGTCCATATACGACCTGAGCATAAAATACGGTTTTGTCGATGAATTGTATGCTGCAAAGTTAAGATATGATCCGTTAAGCGGAAGCGTTGAAGGCGTTACGGTGAAATTGTTTGAATCTATTACAGTCACACTGCACGTCACCTTTGTATTCGGATCTATCTTGCATATTGCCGTGATATTAGCAGTGCCTGCGCCTACCGCCTTGATCAGTCCGCTTGTGCTGACGGTTACAACGGATTTGTTCGAGCTGGTAAATTCAAGCGAACCGCCGCCTGCATTTGCGCCGTTTAACACAACCTTCATAGTCCTTGTGCCGCCCTTTAAGAAGGTAAGCGCGGTTGCGTCAGTCTTGATTACATTGTTCTTAACGGTGATTTTGCAGGTCTGCCTGATAACACTGTCGGATTTGGAAACAACGGTTATTGTCGTAGTTCCCGCCTTTTTGCAGGTAACCCAACCGCCTGACGAAACTGTTGCAACGCCTGTGTTGCTGCTCTTGAAAGTACACTCGTTCTGCGCAACGCTGCTACCGTTTATCTTTACGGAAATCTGCTTGATATTGCCCTTGTAGTATGTTGCCGACGCGGGTGTAAGCGTCATTTTCGGCTTAACGATGACCTTGCAGGTTTTTTTAATATAACCGTCCGACTTAAGGGTAACGGTAACTGTCGCCGTGCCCTTTTTCTTTGCAGTCACAATACCTTTTGAAGAAACTGTGGCAATGCTACTGTTGCTTGTCTTAAAACTGCATTTTGACGCCTCAACAGACTTGCCGTCAACCTTGACAGTAAGCGTCTTTGTATTGCCTGCCATAACGTTAACCGAAGCGGGTGTAACAACCATTTTCGGCTTAACGGTCACCTTGCAGGTTTTCTTAATCCTTCTGTTTGATTTAAGGGTTACGGTGATTGTTGCCGCGCCTTTTTTCCTTGCAGTCACAACACCTTTTGAGTTAACAGTTGCAACGCTGCTCTTGCCCGTTTTGAAGATGCAGTTTGACGCGTTAACCTTTTTATTATTAACTTTTACGGTGAGCGCCTGGGTTTCGCCTTCCATAATGGTGATTGATGCGGGCGTAAGCTTAATTGCCGTTGCCGCTGAAGCACTGAACCCGGTAATTAACACAAAAGCGCTCAGTATAATGCTGATAAGTATTGCTGTTTTCTTTTTCATATAATATACCTGCTTTCATCTATATTATAATAAATCAAATAATAGATGTCAAATATAAAAGTATAACGGCAGACGCAATTTGTCTGCCGTTATTAAATCGCATTTATTAAGTAACGTTAGTTAGCCTTATTCTGTGCGTTTGAGATACCCTGGCGGATTCTGCGAACGTCCTGGAGTGCCTTGTAAAGAGCGTCGTCAATGGAAAGGAGTGTGTCGTCTGCGTAATTGTTGACAGCGCTGAGCATCTCTCTGGACTTGTTCTGTGCAGAAGTAACCATCTCGTTTGCCTGTGTGGTAGCGTTGCCGAGAATCTCAGAAGCCTGATTCTGTGCATCCTGAATAAACTGCTTGCCCTGCTCATTAGCGTTAGCCATGATGTCAGCAGCTTCCTTCTGTGCAGCCTTGGTGATTTCGTCACGGGCAACCATATCTCTTG
>CAYZPT010000179.1:0-3096 GCA_964480285.1 uncultured Bacteroides sp. | reverse complement strand
CGGATAAAGCGGAACGAAACTTCCGGGTGGCTGATAGCCATTCTGTCAACTACGCCGGAAACCGCGTTTCCCTCGGTCACGTCTTTTTTGAGGAACTTCATTCGCGCAGGCGTGTTGAAGAATATGTCGCGCACAACAATTGTTGTACCTTCGGGGCAGCCTGCGTCCGCAAGCGCCTTTTCCTCGCCGCCGGCAATCTCATACCTCGTGCCGAGCTCCTCGCCCTTCTGACGTGTCAGAAGCTCAACCTTTGCAACTGCGGCGATTGATGCCATCGCTTCACCGCGGAAGCCGAGAGTTGCAATTCTGTCAAGATCAGTGGCGTTTTTAATCTTGCTTGTGGCGTGCGGCAGGAATACTTTTTTAACTTCGCTTTTCGCAATGCCGCAGCCGTCGTCGGTTATGCGGATGTAAGTCGAGCCGCCGTTTTTGATTTCAACGGTGATGCTCTTTGCACCTGCGTCCACCGAGTTTTCTATCATCTCTTTGACGACTGACGAGGGGCGTTCAACAACCTCACCCGCCGCAATAAGCTGGTATACTTCTTTAGGTAAAATATTAATTTCGGGCAAGATTTTCGCCTCCCCTCTTGATAATTTCGAATTAGTTTAATTCTTCTGCCTTTTTCTTGAGGTCGTACAAAGTCTGCATTGCCTCAATCGGCGTAAGTGTGTTTACGTCAATTGCTTTAATCAGTTCAAGCAAATCGTTTGTTGTGTTAGTTTTGAAGTTGTACTGAATATCCTCGCTCTCGTCAACAACGCTGTCGTCAGCTTTGAACTCAATTTCAATCTTGTTGGCTTCAAGCTCTTTGAGGATAGCCTTTGCGCGCCTTATAACACTTGGCGGAAGCCCTGCAAGCTTGGCAACCTCAACACCGAAGCTCTGGTCCGCACCACCGTGCACAATCCTGCGCAGGAAAGTAATATCGTCGCCGCGCTTTTTAACGGCAATCGAATAGTTGTTAACGCCGTCAAGCATACCCTCCATAGCAGTAAGCTCGTGGTAGTGAGTTGCAAACAGCGTCTTTGCGCCGAGCGTCTTTTTCTTCACCGTATATTCAAGCACCGCGCGCGCAATGCTCATACCGTCGAAGGTAGATGTGCCTCTGCCGATTTCATCAAGGATAATCAGAGAGTTCGCCGTCGCGTTTTTGAGAATTGAGGAAACCTCGTTCATCTCAACCATAAAAGTGGACTGGCCTGTTGCAAGGTCGTCCGACGCGCCGACTCTGGTGAATATCGCGTCAACTACGGAAATCTTCGCCCTCTTTGCCGGCACAAACGAGCCTGTCTGCGCGAGCAGCGTAATCAGCGCGGTCTGGCGCATATACGTTGACTTACCCGCCATATTCGGACCGGTGATAATCGAGCAGCGGTTTTTGTCGCAGTCAAGGAGTGTATCGTTCGGCACAAACACAGCATTGTCAAGCAGTGTTTCAACCACGGGGTGCCTGCCCTCTTTAATCTCAATCACGCCGTCTGTCGTGATTTGCGGGCAACAGTAGTTGTGCAGCACAGCCGTCTCCGCCATTGAACAGAGCGTATCAAGCGTGGCAATCGCCTTTGCCGTCTGCTGTATGCGCGTCGCTTCGCCCGCAAGCTGCGTGCGCACTGCAGAGAACACCTCGTACTCAAGCGCAACAAGCCTTTCCTTTGCGCCGAGCACCTTGCCCTCAAGGTCTTTAAGTTCCTGTGTTATAAATCGCTCGCAGTTGGTGAGCGTCTGTTTTCTTATATAATCCTCGGGTACCATATCCTTAAAGGAATTGGTAACCTCGATAAAGTAACCGAATACCTTGTTGTACGAAACGCGTAGCTTCGGTATGCCAGTGCGTTCCTTTTCCCTCGCTTCAATCCTTGCGAGCAAATCTGCGCCGCCGTTAACAATCTCGTTAAGCTCGTCAATCTCGGCATTAAAGCCCTCTTTGATTATTCCGCCCTCACGCAGTGAGAACGGCGGGTCGTCGACAATCGCCCTGTCGATAAGATCGTTGATATCTTCAAGCAAATCAATCTGTGAGTAAACTCCTTTGAGCATTGCCGATGAGCACTGTGAAAGTGCCGACTTAATCGCGGGCAGCGGCTTTGTTGCCTCCGAAAGTTTACGCAGTTCCCTTGCGTTTGCGGTTGCATACGCTATGCGTGACAGCAGGCGCTCCATATCGTTGATGTCTGCAAGCTCGCCACGAAGTTCATCACGCAGCATTGTGTTATCGTAAAGCTCTGCCACCGCGTTCTGCCGCTTTGTGATTTTGGACACATTTACGAGCGGTCTTTCAAGCCATGCCCTGAGCATTCTCTTGCCCATAGCTGTTTTTGTGTTGTCGATAACCCAGAGAAGCGAGTGCTTTTTCTCGCCGGTCATCATTGACTTGGTGAGTTCGAGATTTCGTCTTGCGTTAACATCAAGCGACATAAAGTCCGCTTCCTCGTAAAACTCAACCTCACACGGAGCTTCAAGCTCCTCGGTTTTCTGCGTTTCGCGCAGGTAAGCTATAACTGCACCGAGCGCGCACACAGCAGCCTTGCTGTGACCTATACCGAGGGAGGAAATCTCCTCGCGCTTCATTGTGGAAAGTATCAAATCGGTCGCAGAGTCAAAATCGAAGTATGTATCCTCAAGCGTTGTGACGGAAGCGCCCAGCCTTGAGTCGGCAAACTTCTGCACCTCGTCAAGCCCTGCCGCTTCAGTGTTGAGAATAATCTCCTTTGGTGAATACGTTGAAAGCTGATCGATAATTTTACTTTGCAAATCATCGCCGCTGACAACTGTTATGTGAAATTCGCCTGTTGAAACATCGGCAAAACAGAGCCCCGTTTCGTTAGTGCTTTTGCAGACAGCGCACAGGTAATTGTTAACGCCGTCCTCAAGCAGACCGTTTTCAAGCACGGTGCCGGGAGTGATAACGCGAATAACCTCGCGCTTAACGATGCCCTTTGCCGCTTTGGGATCCTCAACCTGCTCGCAGATTGCAACCTTGTAACCGCGTGAAACAAGACGGGATATATAGTTATCTGCGCTGTGGAACGGCACGCCGCACATCGGCGCACGCTCGTCCTGACCGCAGTCGCGACCTGTAAGCACAAGGTCAAG
>CAYZPT010000178.1:0-3172 GCA_964480285.1 uncultured Bacteroides sp. | reverse complement strand
TGTCCTTTGTGCCCTTGATTGCTTTAGTAATAAGCGACATATAATTCTCCTGTATATAAGTATTCTATATTGCGGGCGATTAGTGAATCGCCCCTACGGTTGTTCGCAGTTTATGTTGTACGAACCACCTCATCAGTCGCAAAAATGCGACAGCTTCCCCTCGAGGGGAAGCCTTATAAGTCTTTTCTGTTAATTTGCGTTGTAACGTGGATTGACAATCTCTCTCCACTCAAAGTCGCCGCGTTCTACGCCGCGGATAAGTGCCTCCGCCGTTGCAATGTTTGTTGCAAATGGAATGTTGTGAACATCGCAAAGACGAAGCAGGTCATTGTCGTTAGGTTCGTGCGGTTTTGCGGTAAGCGGATCTCTGAAAAAGATGAGCAGGTCAATCTCATTGCAGGCGATACGGCTTGCAATCTGCTGTCCGCCGCCCTGTGAGCCGCTTAAGAAGCAGTTGATGTCAAGCCCCGTTGCCTCTTTAACCAGCTTGCCGGTTGTGCCGGTAGCACAAACATCGTGCCTGCTGATAATTCCGCAATAAGCGATACAAAACTGCACCAGTAATTCTTTTTTTGCGTCGTGTGCAATTAAAGCGATATTCATAAATTTCCTCCGTTTTAATTAAGGGTATGTGCCAATATGTAATTATAATAACATATATTTTTTATTTACACAAGGCAAAGTTTGTTAAACTCTGATATTCGACAAATCAGCCGAGCAGAGTCGCATAACTCTGCGCTTTTTTCTCATTTGTATTGTGATTATAGTAATAATTGATTATGGATTTTGTAATCTCGGCAGTTGATGAACCGGAGCCCGCCATCTCAATAGCGGTAGCAACGCTGATTTCCGGATTCTCATACGGTGCGAATGTGATAAGGAAACCGTTGTTGTGCTTGACGCCGTCAACAATAACCTGCGACGTACCTGTTTTGCAGGCAACGTGAGGGGTGAAATTACCAAAGACATTGGACGGTCCGCCGCCTGTGGCAACCATACGCATACCCTGCTGCACAACCTTAATGTTGCTTGATTTAACATTGATGTTACCTGTTGAGGACACATTAGTCTCCGTAACAGCACCGGTTGATCGCGAAATGTGAGATTTGACAAAGTGCAATTTGTAGCGCGTACCACCGTTTGCAATTGTGCCCACATAGTTGCAAAGCTGAAGCGGGGTGAACAGGTTATCGGACTGACCGATAGCCGCCTGGACAGTATCACCGACTGACCAGGGGTTGCCGCCTATACGCTTCCTGTATTCCGGGCCGGCAAGTATTCCCTGCGCTTCCGGTATCTCTACGCCGGTTTTTTCACCCAGGCCGAGCATTTTGCCATAAGTGTTCATACGCTCAATGCCGAGCCGCTGAGCACAGTTATAGAAAAAGATATTACACGAATCGCGAAGCGCCGTGCGCACATTCTCGCCGCCGTGAGCCGCCAGACATTCAAAGGTCATGTTGCCGACGTCGTAGTACATACCGCAGCCGAAAACCGTACCCTCGTTAATCACGCCTTCCTCAAGCGCGGCAAGGCTCATCATCGGCTTGAAGGTTGAGCCGGGAGCATATGTACCGAGTGCAAAACGGTTGTAAAGCGGTGTGTTATTCTCTTTTGTAAGTTGGTTATATTTTTTATAGTAATCCTTGAGGTCAAATGTCGGATAACTTGCCGCTGCAAGCACCTCGCCGTTGTTGCAGTCTTCAACAACTACTGCGCCTGTAGAATACTCAATGCTGATACTGTTGCAGATGGTGCGCAGTTTGTTCTGCGCAACGCGCTGCAAGTCCTTATCAATAGTCAGTACAATTGTATCGCCCTGAACAGGCTCTTTTGTAATCTCCTCGCTGACGTTACCCTCGCCGTCGATAGTAACAGTCTTTTCGCCGGGAACACCGCGCAGATACGGCTCCATAGCGGATTCTATACCGGATTCGCCGATTTCATCGTTAATGCCGTAGCCATCGTTCTTAAGGCGGTCATACTCCTCTGCATTGATTTTACGCACTGTGCCGATAATATGCGGTGCGATTGTGGAATCGGCATACTCTCTGTAAGCTACCACGCGCACATCCGCGCCGCGGTAAACACGCTCATTCTCCTTGATCTGAGCAACCGTTTTGTCGCTGACATCGTCTGCAACGGTGACGGGGTTTGACACGTCAAACAGCAGCCTTGTAAGCTCATAGTGGATATTGCCCATCTCCATAACAGTCTGAATATCATACTTTTTAAGATAGTTCTCAAGATGGTACTTTTCAACCATTGCGTCAAAGCAGTTCTGCGCCGTTGCGTAAGGCTGCAGGTTGAACATATCCTTGCTTTTCATTGTTTCAATAGCGGTTTCAAAGTCCTCGTCGTCGTCCTTGTCGATAAAAACGACCTTGCCCTTTTCAAGCTTAATGGGCAGATTGTGAGCATACTCCTCGCCGTTTTTATTAAACAGCTGCATGAGGTTATATATAGTTTTGTTGCGCCTTTCGCCGTCCTTGCCTGACTGGAGGTAGGCGGCGTCGAGCATAACGCTGTTGCCCTGACGGTTTGACACAAGCGGGTTACCGTTGCGGTCAACAATTTCGCCGCGGGCTGCTTCAATAGAAACGGTATACGTCTTAACAGTGTTATTCTGCGCAGCATAGTATTCGTTATTCCTGATCTGAATATCGTACAGCTCGGTTGCAAAGCCGAAAATTGTAACAATAACAAGCAGTATGGCAACCGTAGTACGACCGCTTTTGTAAATATTGCCCACTGTAACCCCTCCTCTCGTCAGGTTTTTATCTGATGCTCAATACTCGGTCAGTTGAATTTGTATTTATTCAACAAAGCCTTTGTTGAGTTTTCTTTTAATCGGAATTATGATCATACCGAGGACGACGCTCGCAGCGCCGGTGTAAATGAAGCTCGGCAGATAGAAGTACAAAAGACTGAGTACTGCGCCGCTGCCGCCGTGAGGCATAACGATAAACAGCCAGTACAGTATGCAGTAAACAAACGTGCATATTACCGCGCTGACAACCGCAACCCAATACGTGTTGCGCAGCAGGAAGTTGACCACTGCAGCCGCAATGTAGCAAAGCACCATAAGCACAATGCAGTTAAAGCCCATATGCGCAGCGCTTACGCAGTCCCACAAAAAGCCTGCAAAAAGCCCCATAAACGCGGCTACGCG
>CAYZPT010000177.1:0-3287 GCA_964480285.1 uncultured Bacteroides sp. | reverse complement strand
CGGACGGGTTGTTGACTCCCGACCTGCAGGTTCAATGCATTCTGCAGCTGCGCCGCCGCGGCCCTGGTTGATGATAAGCTTCTTTTCAAGTGATTTAAGATCGTTCGGGAAGAATTCCTGTGTGTGCTTGAATACGAAGAGCGGAACACCGTGTGACTGAGTGTTAAGAGTACCCGGTACACGCATACCCCATGCAAGCTGATCTGACCAGCCGTGATAAGCGCCGCCCATCTTGATGATGTTCTTAGGACCTGTTGCAAGACGTGCTACACGAACGGCGCACATACAAGCCTCAGTACCTGAACCAAGCATACGGAACATCTCTACTGAAGGCACGCACTCGCTGATCTTCTTAGCAAGCTTGTACTCGTAGGGGTGGAACAGACCTGTTGACGGACCGCAGTCGTCAAGAAGCTCTTTAACAGCCTTTTTAACAACATCGTCGTTAGAGCCGATGATTGTAGGACCGCCTGCCTGAAGGAAATCGAAGTATTCGTTACCGTCGATATCATAAAGCTTGTTGCCCTTTGCCTTGGTCATAACGATCGGGAAAGGATAGTTAAATGCGAGGTTGTGCTGAACGCCACCGGGGATAACATCCTTAGCTTCCTCAATCATTTCCTTTGACTTCTTGCACTTCTTTGCAAAATACTCTTCCTCATAATTCTTGAGGGCTGCTCTGTTAATAGAGTAGATAGGTTTTTTGATGAGTGCGTCGAGCTGTGCTGTAAGCGCAGCAGCGTTGGGATACTCTGTAATAGCGAATCTTGTATCCATAGTAAATTCCTCCTTTGAAATTATGTAGTGTGAGTAGCTGCTCACCGTTTTGGGCATGTGAGTACTTGCTCACCTGATTTACATATTTATTATATCACTTATAACCAATTTGTCAAATGAAAAGTTGTAAAAAATTAGTTAAAATTGTTGCAAATCTGTATAGATAATGCTACTATATTAACGACATTCACTTATTTACAAGGGAGTTTTGTGTGCTTTGCACAACAGCACATTCTCTTTTTTGTGCAAACAAACAAAAATATTAATATGATTGAAAAAAGATACAAGGACGCTTTTGACCGTGCAAGCGACGACCGCAAGGAAAAACTGCTTGAAATCGGCATTGAAGAATTTGCGTCCAAAGGCTACGAAAATGCAAATATAAATGTAATTGCTAAAAAGGCAGGCATAAGCATCGGGCTTATGTACAAGTACTTTGCTACTAAAGAGGACTTTTTTGTCACCTGCCTGCAGCGCGGTATGAAGATTCTCGACGACGCGCTTGACGAGATTATGAAGAGCGACGACAAACTGCTTGTCAAGGCGGAGAAAGTTATACGTACCACCTGCCAGCACTCAAAGGCCAATGCAAATTACATTAAGCTGTATAACGAAATCACGAGCGAAAAGAACGGCGATCGCGCAAGGCAGCTTGCAAACGGCATTGAAACAAGCACGAGCAGAAAATACATAACCTCGATTGCTCAGGCACTCGCAAAGGACGATGTGCGTCCCGATCTCGACCCGAGGATGTTCGCGTTTTTCCTTGACAATCTGCTTGTGTCGCTGCAGTTTTCGTACACCTGCGATTACTACCGCCGCCGCTTTGAGATTTACACAGGCGTCAATGTTGACGAGATGGACGAGGAGCAGGTGGTCACACAACTGCTGAAATTTATTGAGTCAGCATTTACGTTTCAGAAATAAAACTTAAAATTTTCAGAAAACATATACTTTAAGGAGTGGAAATAAAAATTAGCGAATTTTTTCGTAAGGCAAGGCTTGGCGATAATTTGATTGACGGGAGCATACTTTGTGTATGTGACCGAGTCGGATTATCGGCGTAACGCAGCATTACGGAAAAAGGCGCAATTTTGGAGGTTCGTTAAAAATGAGCAAATACGTTATAACTTACGACACCGGCACAACCGGCATCAAAACCTGCCTTATTGAAATTGATGAGGAAATCAGGATTATCGCTTCGCAGACTGCGGGCTACAGCCTTTACGTTGATGAGGAAACGGGCGTAAAAGGCGGAGCTGAGCAGGACGCTGACGAGTGGTGGCAGGCAATGTGCATCACGACTAAAGAGGTTTTCCGCAAGGCACCGGGCATCACAAAGGAGCAGATTGAGGGTATCAGCTTCTGTTCTGCAATGCAGGGCTTTGTGCCCGTTGACAAGGACGGCAACTGCATTCGCCGCCCGATGACATATATGGACCAGCGTGCAACCGAAGAACTTAAGGCAGGCATTGCTCACGGCTTCCAGATTGCTGGCGCGGACGCGGCAAAACTGCTCAAGTGCCTTAAGTACACCGGCGCGGCTCCGCTTTCGGTTAAAGACCCTGTATGGAAATACAAGTGGCTTGAGGCTCACGAGCCGGAAAACTTCAAGAAGCTCCACAAATGGCTTGATGTAAAAGAATATCTAATTCTGCGCGCAAGCGGTGAGTTTGTTATGACTACCGACTCCGCATTTGCTACGCTGATTTACGACACAAGAAAAGGTCATGAGGGCTGGTGCAAACCGCTTTGCGATATGTTCGGCGTTAACATTGACCATATGCCGAAGATTATGAAGTGTACCGATAAGGTCGGCGAGGTTACCGAGAAGGCTGCTGCCGAGCTCGGACTTGCTGCAGGCACTGCAGTTTACGGCGGCGGCGGCGACGCGTCGCTTATCGGCGTTGGCGCAGGCGCAGTTGAAATCGGCGACACACACATTTACTCAGGCACATCGGGCTGGGTCGGCACCGTTGTTGAAAAGCAGATTGTTGACACCGGCGCTATGATGGCTGCCATCGTCGGCGCAGACCCCGAGGCATACAACTACTTCGGCGAGCTTGAAACATCAAATAAGTGTGTAAGCTGGGTTAAGGACCACCTTGCACTTGACGAAATCGGAGTTTATCTGCAGCACCACGGCACACCGAGCGACAGCTATGAGGATATCGCGGTTAACCTTTATGACTATCTTGAGGAAGTTATCGACCGCGCTGAACCAGGCTCAAACGGCGTTATATTCACACCGTGGCTGCACGGCAACCGCTGTCCGTTTGAGGACCCGAACGTAGCAGGTATGTTCTTTAACATAAAGCTTGAAACCGGCAAGACAGAGCTTATCCGCGCCGTTGTTGAGGGCATCTGCTTCCATATGCGCTGGATGCTTGAAAGGCAGGACAAAAAGAAAGAGGTACAAATCAAGGAATCCGTACGTTTCTGCGGCGGCGGCGCGCTCGGCGAAGCTACCTGCCAAGTGCTTGCAGACGTATTGCAGCGCGATGTTGAGG
>CAYZPT010000176.1:0-3294 GCA_964480285.1 uncultured Bacteroides sp. | reverse complement strand
CCTTCATACGTGGGTCACGAGTGAGGAAGCCAGCCTTCTTGAGTGCAGGACGAAGATTTTCGTCATACTGAAGGAGAGCTCTTGAAAGACCGTGGCGGATAGCACCTGCCTGACCTGTTACACCACCGCCGTTAACGCGGCAAACGATGTCAAACTTCTCAGCAGTCTCGGTAAGAACGAGCGGCTGACGAACGATGAGCTTGAGTGTTTCAAGACCAAAGTAATCGTCGATGTCTCTGTCGTTAATAGTGATTTTGCCGGTACCTGCATATACGCGTACACGTGCTACAGATTCTTTTCTTCTACCAGTTCCGTAGAAATAAGGATTTGATTCGTACATATGCTAAATACCTCCCTTAAAATTCCCAAGCAACAGGCTGCTGAGCCTCGTGCTTGTGCTCTTCATTCTTGAAGATTCTGCATCTGGTGAGCTGCTTTCTGCCGAGAGTTGTGTCAGGAATCATACCCTTAACAGCAAGCTTCATAGCGAAATCGCTCTTTTCCTTCATCAGGGTACCGTACTTAACCTCTTTAAGGTTTCCGATATAACCGGAATGGTGCTGATAAAGCTTTTTGTTGAGCTTGTCACCGGTAAGAACAACTTTATCGGTATTGATAATGATTACGAAATCACCGCAGTCAATGTTGGGTGTGAAGATTGGCTTATGCTTACCTCTGAGGAGAGTAGCAGCCTCTGTAGCAACTCTGCCGAGCGGCTTGTCAGCGGCATCAATCACATACCACTTGCGTTCGATTTCGTCAGCTTTTGGCATAAATGATTTTGACATAATCGTGTCCTCCAAATATTTTTAAGTGCCTGCATATAATATCAAAATGCTCAAAAAAAGTCAAGCGTTAAATTAAAATAATTTGGGGTTGCTCGCGTTTTCTCTTATTTTCTCTGTTTTTCTGCGCTTTTTCTCATTTATAATTTACAGAAAAAAGTTGACCTGAGCCCAATATATAGGTATAATATAAGAGATATTAAATTTGAAAGGACTGGTTGTATGGTATACACAGTAACATTTAACCCGGCACTCGACTACACGGTTAACACCGACACACTTAATTTAGGCGGCATCACCCGTGCACAAACCGCAGATTTGCACTACGGCGGTAAAGGTATTAACGTTTCTGCAGTACTTACAATGCTCGGCGTTCCCAATAAAGCGCTCGGCTTTGTTGCAGGCTTCACCGGCAAAGAACTTGAGACTATGCTCAATACCGATAACATTAACTGCGACTTTATCAGACTTGAAAACGGACTGACACGTGTTAATGTTAAAATCAAAGCCGAGGATGAGACGGAGATCAATGCACCCGGCCCTGAAATCGGCGAGGATGATATTGAAAAGCTGATGGCAAAGCTCAGCAAAATGAATAACGGCGACTTCCTTGTGCTTTCCGGTTCTGTACCTAAGAATCTGCCTGCTGATATTTACGAGCAGATACTCAGCAGACTTGACGGCAAGGAAATCAAGGTTATTGTTGACGCAACAGGCAACCTGCTGACCGAAACCCTTAAGCATAAGCCTTTCCTCATCAAGCCGAACCGCACCGAACTCGGTGAAATTTTCGGCACTGAAATCACGACAGGTACCGATGTTGACAATTACGCTGCAGAGCTCCAGCGTATGGGTGCGCAGAACGTACTTGTATCTCTTTCCAAAAACGGCGCGATGCTTCTTGACGAAACCGGAAAGATCCACCGCGTAAGCGCAATCAAAGGCAAACGTGTTAACGCCGTTGGATGCGGCGACAGTATGGTTGCAGGCTTTATTGCCGGCTTCATCAACACAGGTGACTTTGAGCACGCTCTTAAGCTTGGCAACGCTTGCGGCGGCGCAACTGCATTTGCAGAAGCACTTGCAAGCAAGGAAGAGCTCGCAAAATACATCTAATTAATATTTAAGGAGAAAATTTATGAATTGTCCGAAATGCGGCAGCCCACTGCCCGATAACTCCCAGTTTTGCGGCATGTGCGGCGCACAGCTGAATCAAAGTGTTCAGCCAAATCAACCGCCGAAACAGCAGCCTAACACTTCCCCGCAGGTGCATATTCCGGCGCAGTATCGGCGTCAGCAGCAAGCACCTCAAGCACAGCAGGCACCACAACCTCAACCGCAGCCACAGCAGCAGTATCAACCACAGCCGCAACAGGTACCGCAACAGCAGTATCAACAGCCGCAGCAGCAATACTACAACAATCAGCAACAGTATTACAATCAGCCGGCATACGCAGGCGCGGCGGCCGCACAGCCACAGAAGAAAAAGGGCAAGGGCGGCTTGGTTGTTTGCATAGTTCTTGCAGTGATTGCAGCGCTCGTGCTTATCGGCTTTGCGTGCAAAACTGCGATTACGAAATCCGTTCTCGGCGAGTTCGGCAGCTACGCAGTGGCTGAACTCAACACGATGTCAACTATTCTGGATAACGATGAGTTTGAAGCTCTGCTTGACACAGACGAATTCAGCTTTGACGCAAACGGCACAATCGCGTTTGACGACAGCGAGTCCACCGGCAAGCTGGCTGCAAAGGGCGCATACAGCGGCGAGGAGGATAAAGCAACCGGCAAAATCACGCTTTCAAGCTCCGAGTCAACCGACAGCATTGACTATGTGTTCAATATGGGCAACGGCAAGCTTGGCATAGAGTTGGACGGCAAAACGACAATTATCCCGCTGCAGATTGACGACCTCAACACCGACGAGCTCGGCGACCTTGTTGCAAAGCTCTACCCGATAATCAAGAAGGCGGAAAAAGAGCGCCTTGCTTCCGGCATCACAACCACGAAAGAAGTAATCGACGGCAAAAAATACAAGGTTACTGTGTTTACGCTTAAAGAGAGCGACCTTGACTACGCGCTTGCGGATATCCTTGAAGCCGCACAGCAGGACGAGGAGATTATGGCGTCCGTCAAGAAGCTGCTTGAAGATAACGCAACGCTTATCAATCAGTTCTCCGAAGAGCTTAACGGTATGAGCGCAAACGAGATTTACACCGAGCTGACAACGTCGCTGCCCGAGCTTATCAAGACGCTCCGCGCAGAAGCAGACGCGCTTGTTGCAAGCGGCGACACAAAAACGATGACCTACAAGGTTGCGTACAAAAACAGCAAGGAAATCCTGCAGAGGCAGTTCACTTCGAGCGAAACCACATTCACACTTAAAACCGTTGTTGCAGGCAGCACCTCAACCGTTACCTATATTCAGGACAAAACCACCCACGTTGAGTACGTTGTTACAAACACAAACGGCAAGACGATGGCGCAGCTCACCGGCACGATTGCAAATTCA
>CAYZPT010000175.1:1817-3327 GCA_964480285.1 uncultured Bacteroides sp. | reverse complement strand
AAGGTCAAAAACAGTTTGACCTATGCAGGATTTCTGCATAAAACGGCAAAAAAATATTTTTTTGCAATTTTTACCGTCCAAATATGCGTAAATCGTGAATAAAAGTGCCGTTTTCCACCCTAATAGTGAAGGGGTTTGTTTGCGACCGCTGCCTGTGGCAGATGAAGGGAGCAATAAAAACTTCGTAGCGGTCTAAATTTTTCCGCCGCTCCAAGGCGAGAAAAATTTAGGGCACCGCCCGACGGGGAATGTTCCCTAAAACTATCAGTAGGTAACTGGAAACTGAAAACTCTTCCAAGGTTATCACATCATGAAAGGAAGTTGAAAATGGCAAGGAGAAAAAAGAGCAAAAGCGAAATTATTGAGGACGGTCTGACGAAGCTCGCCACGGGTAACATCGCGGACGCAGTGTCGCTGCTTTACCTCAGCGATGAGGATGCAATGGAAAAGCTGCCGAAGCTGAATCTGTTTAACGTGAGCGAAATCAAAAGACCTAAGGGCGGCGGACTTGAAATCAAGTTCTTTGACAGAATCAAGGCGTTTGAACGGCTGAGAGAGAACGTGGGCAGCGAAAAAAGCGAGGAGCTCGGCTTTTATCAGGCACTTGAAAACAGTATTGAAAACGCAGAGGAGCGAAATTCCTGATGGTAAGGTTCAAGACGTTTTCAAAAAAGCAGCTCACCACGCTTAACTGGTGGTGCAAGGGCAGTGCTTACGAGGACAAAAGCGGTATTATCTGCGACGGCGCGGTGCGCTCCGGCAAAACACTTTGTATGTCCATTTCCTTTATCAGCTGGGCGCTGTACCGCTACAACGACACCTCGTTTGCAATGTGCGGCAAAACTATTGCATCGCTGCGGCGCAATGTTGTTACGCCTCTGCTGCCAATCCTCAAAGCGCTCGGTTTTGCAGTGGAGGAAAAAATCAGCCGCAATTACCTTGAAATCAGAAAGGGCGACGTGAAAAACCGTTTCTATCTGTTCGGCGGGCGCGATGAAAGCTCGGCGGCACTGATACAGGGTATGACCCTGGGCGGCGTTCTTTTTGACGAGGTGGCACTTATGCCCCGCTCCTTTGTGGAGCAGGCGCTTGCAAGGTGCTCGCTCGAAGGTGCAAAGTACTGGTTCAACTGCAATCCCGAACACCCTTATCACTGGTTTTATAATGAGTGGATAAAAAAATCAGTGCAGAAAAATATGCTCCTGCTTCACTTTACCATGGACGACAACCCTTCCCTTTCTCTTGATGTGAAAAACCGATATAAAAATCTTTACTCAGGTGCGTTTTACGAGCGGTTTATCGAAGGCAAATGGGTGGCTGCCGACGGTCTTGTTTACCCGATGTTCAGCGCAGATAAGCACATCAGGGAGGCTGAAAGCTTTGACGAATACTATCTGTCGTGCGACTACGGCACAGTCAACCCGTTTTCGCTCGGTCTGTGGGGGCACAGCGGCGGTGCGTGGTACAGAATTAACGAGTACTACCACTCCTCACGCGACAGGGGCGTGCA
>CAYZPT010000175.1:0-1717 GCA_964480285.1 uncultured Bacteroides sp. | reverse complement strand
GGCAAAAGCAGCGACGACTGTTCCTTCTCCATTGCGGTTGAAAGGAAGTGAAGCCTTGGGAATTTTTAAGAAGGACAAACCATCGCCGCCGACAAATCCGGAAAGCGGAGCAACGGCGATAATGACGAGCAGCATAAGCTCGCACCCGTTCAGCAGTCTGCGCGGCTACACGCCGATGGCAGGCACCAACGGCAAGGTTTACGCGTCTTTGCGCGAGGCTGTGCCGATTATTGACGCGGCGATACTCAAAATCGTCAGACTTATGGGCGGTTTCAGCTTTGTCACAGGTGATGAAGCGCTTGACGCGCAGATGAACGACTACTTCGGCAGGATTAACGTCGGCGGTAACCAGACAGGCATTCAGGCGTTTGTGGACAACTACGTTGAACAGCTGCTGACCTACGGCACAGCGATCGGCGAAATGCTGTACGACTCAAATGGGTTCTATGCGCTCTACAACGGCGAGTTTGACGTGCTTGACGTCAAGAGGAAGAGCGGCAGCATTGAACCGGAATTTTATAACACCTCATCGGGCAAACCCGTTGCGGTACAGCATCCGGAAAAGTTGCTGTTTTCCGTTCTCAATCCCGAGCCGGGCAACCTGCTCGGTACAAGCCTGCTCAAAGGGCTGCCGTTTGTCAGCGACATTCTGCTGAAAATCTACAACACCATAGGCACAAACTGGGAGCGTGTGGGCAATCTGCGCTACGCGGTGACTTACAAGCCGCAGAGCGACGGCACCGACAAGGCGTTTGCCAAAGAGCGCGCAAACCAGATGGCTACGGCGTGGAAGGACGCTATGGGCTCAAAGGAGAGCGTTAAGGATTTTGTCGCAGTCGGCGACGTAAAAATCAGCGTTATCGGCGCGGACAATCAGATACTCGACAGCGAAGTTCCCGCACGCCAGATGCTTGAGCAGATCATCGCTAAAACGGGACTTATGCCGTATATGTTCGGCTTAAGCTGGTCAACGACAGAGCGAATGAGCCAGCAACAAGCGGACATTCTGACCACTGAACTTGAGGCTTACCGCCGCATTGTTACGCCTGTAATTGAAAAAATCGGCAGGGTATATTTAGCCCTCTGCGGCAATATGAGCGAGCTTGAAGTTGTGTGGGATGACATCACGCTTCAGGACGAAACACAACTCGCTCAGGCAAGGCTGTACAATGCCGAGGCAGACAAATTATTAACGGAGGTGAACGGCACTGAACAGTAAAACCGACATTGAAAAAATCAACCTGTTTTCACGCAAAACGCTGACGGAGGACGAGGTTTACACCTTCACCGTAAAGCTCTGCAACAACGATGTTGACAGGGATTATGAGAAGTTTTCAAAAGAAGCGCTCAATGCGCTTGCGCCGATGTTTGTGGGCAAGACGGGCATATTTGACCATTCGATGAAAAGCGCCGACCAGAAGGCGCGTATCTTTGAAACGTTTGTGGAAAAGGAAGAGGGCAAAACCACGCTTGACGGCGAGGATTTATATGTGCTCAAGGCGCGTGTGTATATGCTGAAAAACGCCGATAACAAATCGTTGATTGAGGAGATTGAAGCGGGTATCAAAAAAGAGGTTTCCGTTTCATGCTCGATGAACGAGAGCATATGCTCAATCTGCGGCAAGGACAAGCGCCGCGGCGGCTGCAATCATATCGGCGGCAAGCGTTACGGCGACAAGCTTGCGTTCACTGTGCTGAGCTCCCCGACTGACGCTTA
>CAYZPT010000174.1:472-3348 GCA_964480285.1 uncultured Bacteroides sp. | reverse complement strand
GCTCAAAAGACAATCTACGGCGGCAGCTTCAATCTGCTTGAGCATACACTGCCGCAGTACGGTATTGAGACAACATTTGTTGACGCTCACAACCTCGCTGAGGTTGAGGGCGCAATTAAGGACAACACCCGAGCGATTTACCTTGAAACACTTGGCAATCCGAACAGCGACATTCCTGATATTGACGCGATTTCCGAAATTGCACACCGTTACGGTTTGCCTGTAGTAGTTGACAACACCTTCGGTACGCCGTATCTTATCAGACCTATTGAGCACGGCGCTGATATCGTTGTTCACTCGGCAACAAAGTTTCTCGGCGGTCACGGCACAACTCTCGGCGGCATAATCGTTGAGTCGGGTAAGTTTGACTGGAGCGCAAGCGGCAAGTACCCGAACATTGCCGCACCGAATCCGAGTTATCACGGCGTTTCTTTCTATGACGTTGTAGGTCCTGCGGCATTTGTAACGTACATCAGGGCAATCCTGCTGCGCGATACCGGCGCTTCAATTTCGCCTTTCAACGCATTCCTGCTCCTGCAGGGCGTGGAGACACTTTCACTGCGTCTTGACAGGCACGCTGAAAATACTAAAAAAGTGGTTGAGTATCTGAGCAAACATCCGCTGGTTGAAAAGGTTAATCATCCGTCGATTGCAGACCATCCCGACCACGAGCTTTACAAGAGATACTTCCCGAACGGCGGCGCTTCGATTTTCACATTCGAAATCAAGGGCGGCAGAGAGGAAGCATGGAAATTCATTGACAATCTTAAAATATTCTCATTGCTTGCAAATGTTGCGGATGTTAAGAGCCTTGTAATC
The DNA here is from genome assembly GCA_964480285.1 of uncultured Bacteroides sp. Classification (GTDB taxonomy): domain Bacteria; phylum Bacillota; class Clostridia; order Oscillospirales; family Acutalibacteraceae; genus Eubacterium_R. The sequence goes on along the minus strand of CAYZPT010000174.1, from coordinate 2,529 downwards.
CATCCGGCTTCAACAACGCACTCGCAGCTTTCCGCAGAGGAGCTCGCAGAGCAGGGTATATTTGAAAATACAATCCGCCTTTCAATAGGCACAGAACATATTGACGATATAATCGCAGATTTAGATAATGCATTTAAGGAGGCAGAATAATGTCAAAGATATATAAAAACGCAGCCGAGCTTATCGGAAACACACCTCTTGTAGAGGTTACAAATATTGAAAACGAACTCGGTTTAAAAGCAAAGGTGCTTGTTAAACTTGAATACTTTAACCCTGCAGGCAGCGTTAAGGACAGAATCGCAAAGGCGATGATTGAGGACGCAGAGCAGAGCGGAAATCTTGTTCCCGGCTCGGTAATTATTGAGCCGACATCGGGCAACACTGGCATTGGGCTTGCGGCAATCGCAGCTGCAAAGGGATATAAAATTATCCTCACAATGCCTGAGACGATGAGCGTTGAGCGCAGAAACATACTAAAGGCTTACGGCGCGGAAATCGTGCTGACAGACGGCGCAAAGGGTATGAAAGGCGCAATCGCAAAGGCTGAGGAACTCGCAGCTGAAACAGAAAACAGTTTCATCCCCGGTCAGTTTGTGAACCCTGCAAACCCGGCAATCCACAAGGCTACCACAGGTCCGGAAATCTTTGCTGACACTGACGGTGAGGTTGACATTTTCATCGCAGGCGTAGGCACAGGCGGCACCGTTACAGGTACAGGCGAATACCTCAAGGAGCAGAAATCTGACATCAAGGTTATCGCAGTTGAGCCTGAAACCTCACCCGTACTTTCAAAGGGCACACCCGGCGCGCACAAGATTCAGGGAATCGGCGCAGGCTTTGTGCCGGACGTGCTGAACACAGAGGTTTATGACGAGGTTATCACATCGTCAAACGAAGCGGCGTTTGAGGCTGCAAAGCTGCTTGCCAAGAAAGAAGGCATTTCAGTCGGCATTTCGTCAGGCGCAGCACTCGGAGTTGCAATTGACCTTGCGGCAAAGCCCGAAAACGAAGGCAAAACAATCGTTGCTCTCCTCCCCGACAGCGGCGACAGATACTACTCCACACCTCTGTTCACGGAGTAACAAACTTTAAAATATACTACAGGAATAACACAAGGATTTGGCAAATACAAGTCCTTGTGTTTTATTATTAACAATTTGTAAATCTCATAAATTCAAATCACAATATATTGAAGTTTTTCGCGGAATATGGTATAATAAGTACGACATATGGAAAGAGAAAATGTGGGCAGCACAGTTAATATGTATGCGCTTTGATACATATTATAGTAGTCCGTATGAATAATATGAAAGGGAGTAAAGGTATGGCAGATGTAAAGATGTATGTTGTCTGGGCGGCGCTGATTGTGGCGTTTTGCGTGCTTGAAGGCATTACGGCTCAGCTTGTATCCATCTGGTTTGTTATTGGTGCGATTGCAGCGCTTATTGCACAGTTGTGCGGCGCGTCGCTGATTATTCAGATAGTTGTGTTTATAGCCGTGAGCATAGTTGCACTGCTTGTCACCCGTCCGATTGTTAAAAAGAAGCTGAACACCAAAGCCGAAAAGACCAACGCAGACCGATGTATCGGTATGCAGGGCGTTGTCACAGAATCGATCGACAATCTCGCCCCGTCAGGTCAGGTAAAAGTTGACGGCAAAGTGTGGACAGCGCGCTCGTCTGCGGGCGAGAGTATACTGGAAGGCACCGTCGTGACGGTCGAAAAAATCGACGGAGTAAAACTTATTGTAAAATAATTCGGAATTACAGCGGAAAACCGCACTAATCACTAACCACTAACAACTAATCACTATTCGACTGAAAGGAGAATATTATGGGACCATTCACAATTGTACTTGTTTTAATCATCATCGCAGTATTTGCACTTGTATTTGCAAACATCAGGATTGTACCGCAGTCAAAGGCATTCGTTATCGAAAGGCTCGGCGCTTATTCAACCACATGGGAAACAGGACTTCACGTTAAAGTTCCGTTTATCGAAAGAGTTGCAAAAACCGTTTCGCTCAAGGAGCAGGTTGTTGACTTCAAGCCGCAGCC
>CAYZPT010000174.1:0-462 GCA_964480285.1 uncultured Bacteroides sp. | reverse complement strand
GGTAAAAGGGTAATTAAAAGAAAGATTTCAAGAGCCGTTAGGTTCTTGGAAAAACCCAGCCGGTTATAACAAAAGATAACGTTACAATGCAGATAGATACAGTTGTCTTCTTCCAGATTACAGACCCCAAGCTCTACTGCTACGGCGTTGAAAGCCCGATTTCCGCTATCGAAAATCTGTCGGCAACAACGCTGCGTAATATAATCGGCGAGCTCGAGCTCGATTCAACGCTTACCTCGCGCGACACAATCAACGCGAAAATCCGTGTAATTCTCGACGAGGCAACAGACCCGTGGGGCATCAAGGTTAACCGCGTTGAGCTCAAAAATATCATTCCTCCGCGTGAGATTCAGGATGCGATGGAAAAGCAGATGAAGGCAGAGCGTGAGCGCCGTGAGGCAATCCTCCGCGCAGAGGGTGAAAAGCAGTCGAGAATCCTTGTAGCAGAAGGTCACAAGGAGT
>CAYZPT010000173.1:0-3413 GCA_964480285.1 uncultured Bacteroides sp. | reverse complement strand
ACGCAACATAGAATTCGATGACACGCCGCCAGAAAAAATAACAGGCAAGTTACCGTATTCACTCTGAATGCCGCTGAGCATAGTGTCAATTGTATTTGTAATGCAGGTCAGCACGAATTTTGAAACATCTTCATTACTTTCGCCGCTGTCAATCATTGTTTTAGCTTTATTCTCAACACCGCTGAGTGAGCAGTTCAAACCTTTCATTGACGGATTGATTTTATATTCTTTATCACTCTGTGCTGCAAGTTTGTCGAGCATCTTACCGCATGGGAATTTATGCCCCATCATTACGCCGGCTCGGTCAATAGCTTGTCCTGCCTTTAAATCAAGACTTTCAGCAATGATTTCAGCTATGATTATTTCATTCTTATCTGGTGTTACAAGCAGTGCTTCAGTTGTACCGCCACTAAGATGAAAAGCGATAAATCTACCGTTAATCCAGTTAAGTTTATCGGCAGAATACAGCGCAGCCAGAATGTGACCGACCTGATGTGAAGTACGGTATAGATTAACGCCGCATGCCTTTGCAACAGCGGTTGCTGTGTTAACACCCACAAGAAAGCATGGCATATAACTGCCCTCAACGTTGCGAGGTCTGTCGCTCACGCCAACTGCATTAACAGATTCAAAGTCCATATCCTCAAGTAACTTCGGCATATTCACTGTATGCTGAAATACGGCGTCGCTCTGCCTGAGTCCGCGTTCACCGTCCTTAACGGCAAGCATAATCTTGTGATGCACTGCACCGCTGTCCGTAAGCTCTGCCGCAGAAGTTGTGTAGTTACTTGTGTCAAAACCGACAAACATTATTCGGCACTCCTGACAACTGAACCGAGTATGCCGTTGATGAATGACGCGTCTTCAGTACCGGAATACTTTTTGGCAAGCTCAACGGCTTCATTAACTGCAACCGAAGCAGGAACATCTTCAACAAACATTATCTCATAAATAGCAACTCTGAGAATTGCTATATTTATCCTGGGAATCCTTGCAAGACGCCAGCCGCTTGCAAATTCTTCAATCTTGCCGTCTAGCATTTCTGAATTATCGAGTATTCCTTCAAACAGCGACTTTGAATAGTCACCGAGTTCGTCAAAGTTTTCCTCATACAATTCGCAGATATTCTCTGCTCTGTCATCGGTAAACATACTTTCAAATGTGAGCAGCAGCGCCTGTTCTCTTTGCTTATATCTGTTCATTTAAAATTCTCCGAAATAATCGCAATAAATTAAAATCGCCGAGCGAAAAACAATCGTCGGCGTATTTAAAAACTACTCTTCGTTTTGTAAAGGTTCATCTGCGCCGCACTCTTCAAAATCAATTCCAGCAACAATAACGTTAACTTTTGATACAAGCCTGCCTGTCATATTCTGCACAGCTTCTTTAACGCCGGACTGAACACTCTGGGCAACTGTTCTGATTTTTTTATTCGGCTCAAGGTTGAGATAAATGTTGATTGTGATATCATCGCCGTTCTGATGAATTCTCACCGGCGACATAACCTTCAGGCTACCGCTTTTGATAGTGCTTACCACATCAACCGGTCTGTTGGAAAATGAACTTACGCCGTCAACATCCTTGGCGGCATTAGTTGCAATTGAGGCAAGTACGTCTTCAGAGATAATTACGCTGCCTTTTTCGTTTGATGATGTAATTTCCATAGTCAAACGCCTCCTTGTTGAAACGTATTATATCACAAAACGTATAAATATACAACTATAATTTTCAAAATATTATAATTATTTGGATTGGATAATGGAAACATCTTCAAATGAACAGCCGAGCTGAGACATTGATATCTCTTTGATCTGCATAATCAATGTGTCTGTAAGTTCCCCTGCGTCGACTATAACATCGACTTTTTTGCCGTCGGTGCTGACAACGGCAAGGCAGTTGTTTACACCCTTTGCCGTTACAAGGGTTTCTATTTTATTCTCGTTTTCAATATTCTGCGTTATCTGTGCCATCTCATCAGCCGCTTTCTTGCGAGCCTGCTCTGTCCCGTCTGTTTTGTCAAGAACCGATTGCAGCTTATCAACAGCTTCATCACGTGCATTCTGACGGTCTACTCTTGCAGATGAGAAATACGTGTTCTCCTGTGTGGTTACTTCTGTCGTAGCGTCGACATATTCAGCTTCGCCGAGGTTCTTTACCTTTTCTGTGGCATTTATAAGCGGTTGCATAGTTTCAGATAGTTTTGTATTTTCAAAATACCAGTTACCGAGAATACCTAACCCGAGAAGAAGCACAAATGAAGCGGCAGCTACACGAGTGCGTCGCACCTTTTTAGTTTTAAGCTCCTGCTCAGTCAGAATAGGCTTTTTCTTTTTATCAGATTTCTTTGCCGGCTTGGAGCTGACATTTTCGTTATTATTCTTTGCAGTTTCTTTGTTCATATTATCACCTTAATCTTTCAATTTTGAAACGCTGATTTTTGCGGTTGATATACTGTACAGCGAGCTTATGCAATTAATGACATTTTCGCGCACTGCGGTGTCGTCGGCTCCGCTGCAGACTACGGCAACACCCTTTATCTCAGGGTAATACTCCTTAATCAGAACCGGAGATTCGCCGTTTTCACCGTCATAAAATACATATTCACTTTCGCTTGAATAATTACCATTGTTTGTATTTTCTGTGTTATTCTTAGCATATATGTTTTCATTGGAGTTCTTGAGCGTTATCATAACGCGGCACTGCCCGACCCCTTCTATTGACTGCACAATTTCCTGCGTCTTACTTTCGAGAAGCGATGTGTACTCGGCACACGTCATCTCCTGGCTCTTATGTTCCGTTGTCTTTTTCGGCAATGCTTCTGACGCACCGAGCAAGAGTATTCCGATCAGTCCGCATATTACCGCAATTTTTATCTTTTTGTCAGACTTTCGCAGCTTTGACAGTGCATCGCCGACTTTAACTTCCAACACGAATCACCCGCACTTTAAGACCCAAGTTATCAAAAACAAGTTTTTCAATATTCTTCATATTCTCATCATCACTTACAGAAATCTGAATATCGCGCACGTCTATTTCACCGCTCGCAGCATCATAATTTGCACTGCTTGTAACGGTAAAACCGCTGATTCCTTTACTTTTAAGAAGCGTTGATATTTCGCTGTTTATCATCGTTTCAACGCTGCTATTACGATCAACATTAAGCATTTCTGAAATGTCAGTATCGGGCAACTCGAAATCCGAAGCCTTAAAATCTGTAAACGGCAAAATAAACGATATGAATATGAATACAGACAGCAACATTTTGAAAAATGTTTTCATACTGCCCTTGGGCGTAAGAATTGAAAATATAACTGCAATAATAAGTGATGCGCAAACGCACATTGTCCACTGTTTTACAAACTCCATTTAACCTCCTGCAGCAATTAATATTCCTATTGAAATAACTGTTGTAA
>CAYZPT010000172.1:0-3414 GCA_964480285.1 uncultured Bacteroides sp. | reverse complement strand
CCTCAGTCTCGTCGCGTTGCTCCTCACCAGCTCCCCTTACACAGGGGAGCCTTTTATATTAATAACTAAGTTCTTTATTCTCCCCGACGAGTCCGATATGAGCGCCCTGCTTAACGAGGGGTTCTCTGTCCTTATGAGCAATAACCCACTTATTTTTCATAAGCAGCAGTTCGCTTTCAGGATCGTCGTTTTTGCGTTTAACAGTAAGCGGAGTGTTTGTGCCGCGCGGCAGGATGACTATGTCCTTAAAGCCCTCGTCGCACGTCCTGCACGGCGAAAGGTGCAGCGTGGTCTGGTACATTTCAATCGCTGTACCCTTTGGTACGAAGAACACCTTTTCATCGCCGACAAAGAAATGATTGTTCTTTATCTGCCAGGTGTGACCGAGCACAAGCATAAAGTCGGTAACCGCTATGTTAATCTCGCTGCCCTTGTGGTATTCAAAGCCGTTGTAGGTCGTATTCCTGCCATTGCAGTAGCCAATCTGAATCGGCATATCGCCGTAAAGAGTATCCTGCACCTCGGTGAAAACGGGCGTGTTTTCCATCTCCTCAATGCTCGGGAAATAGACGTTGCCGCTTTCGGGGATTGCGGTTTCTTTCTCCATATACGCGCACAGTTCTGTAAAGTCATAACCCTTTACAACTCTGCCATAGGGCGCAAACTCGCTGTCAAAAACGCTGTATATTTTTACGTCGTTAACTTCGTTCAGATGATTAATCATAGTCGCCTCTTACAACCTTATAAGTTGCGCGCCAGTCCTCTTTGCCGATGCCTGCGTCAAAGCCCTTGTCGTAGACAGCCTTGGCGTTCTTCATACCGGGCATATCCACGCCCTTCTCTGCTGCAAGGCGCTCGCAGATGCCTAAATCCTTGCGCTCATTTTCAAGCGAAAATGCAGTGGTCCAGTTCTCATTTGCAATATTCTGCCACTGTGCGTCAAGGTAGAAGTTCTGCGCGCCGCCGTAAGAGATTGCAGTGTGGTAATCCTCTGCGCTGATGCCCATACTCTGAGCGAGGAGCAGCGTTTCGTTAACGCCGTTCTGAATCTCCGCGCAAAGAGTGTTGTGGCAAATCTTCATTGCAAGACCTGCGCCGTTTTCGCCCATGCGAATGATGTTACAGCCCATATAAGCGAGGATCGGCTTGATAGTTTCATAAAGGCTTTCATCGCAGCCGACGAGAATACCGAGCTCGCCTGCGATAGCGGCAGGCTTTGACTTAACAACGGGAGCATCTGCAAACTGCGCGCCCTTCGCCTTAATCATATTTGCACATTCAACGGACACAGAGGGGTCAATCGTGCTCATATCAATGCAGATTTTGCCACCGTCAATATAAGGCAGAAGCTCGGTGTAAACAGCCTTAACGTGCTCTGACTTGGGCACCATTGTGATTATAATGTCGGCGTTTTTTGCAACGTCAATATTTGTGTCACAGCCCTCTGCGCCAAGGGAAACGAGCTTTTCAACCTGCGCTTTGTTAAGGTCTGAGCAGTAAACTGTGTCGTCGTGTTTTTTTACAATATTTTCGCACATAGACTCGCCCATAATGCCGAGCCCGATAAATCCGATTTTCATATTTTTTCTCCCTTCGGTCGATAAAATAATTGAGAATTGAGAATTGAGAATTAATGTTACTTGGCTTCGCCTCAAACAATAATTATAATCTGGTGCGGCTGTGCCGCCCGAGATTCTCCATTCTCCATTCTAAATTCTTCATTCTGTAATTGTGTTGTCCCACGCTGCCTGGAACTTTGCAAGTCCGTAATCAGTGAACGCGTGGTAGAAGCTGTCCTTGAATACCTGCAGACCAGCTGTTACGATATCAGCGCCCGCAACTGCGCAGTCAACAATCTGCTTGCCGTTGCGTACTGCGGCGCAGATAATCTGCGTTTCGCCGATGTAGCCGTAATTCTCGTAAATCGTTACGATATCCTGAATGTACTGTGTGCAGTCCTCGCCGCTGTTCTCTTTCCAACCGAGGAATGGGGACACAAACAGCGAGCTGTTCTTTGCGGCGATAAGCGCCTGAGAAGCCGAGAAAACGAGCGTGAGGTTAGTTCTGACACCCTGCTGCTCGAGCCTGCGTGCAGCTGCAATGCCTGCCTCTGTGCAAGGGATTTTGATAACAAAGCTGCTGCTCATTGCGGCAATCTTTGTACCCATCTCTACCATCTCGTCCGCTGTGTCAAGGTGCGGATTGATCTCCACGGAAATCGGGAATGTCTCCCAGCCTTCAATGTCCTTTTCCTTAACAAACTCTGCAAGCTCTGCAATTACGGTGTAAAACGGCTTGCCCGAATTCATAATGTGGTTCGGGTTTGTGGTTACACCGTCGATGCCGAAGGTGTCGTAAGCCTCGCGTATTTCTTCAATTTTTGCACTGTCTAAAAAGTATTTCATTTTGTATCCTCCATATATTAATCATTAAAAATAGTGTGTGTTACAATAACTGCATTTAAATCGTTAAGAACGTCTGCGTTCTTCCTTACAAACACCGGCGGCTCGCCAAGCTGAGCGTTAACGATATATGTGCCGCCTGAATACTCCTTGCCGCTCCAGAGATGCACCCACTCGTCATCGGGCAGGTAGACTTCTTTTTTAACCTGATCAGGTCTGATAACAGGAGCAACCAGAATATCGCGTCCGAGCATATATTCATACGCGGTTTCGTAAGCCTGAGGCTCATCGTAGTAGAAGAACAGCGGACGGACAACGCCTACGCCTTTTTCGGCATTATATTTGACCGCTTCCTTGAGATAATCCTTAAGCGCGATATGCACCTTAGCCATCTTTGAGCCGTGGCGAAGAATATCTTTGCTGCTGTCAAACTGCGCGTTAAGATCGGGGTTAAGTCCCTCGTGACCGCGCATAACGGGTGTAAAAGCGTTCATCTCGCACCAGCGCATATAGAGTTCCTCGCTACGCTTGAGGTTGAAGAACGAGGTGTAACCGCCTATGTCGCTGTGCGACAGACCGAAGCCGCAGCAAGTGAGCGACAGCATTGCAGGGATAACCGACGGCAAGCCGAAGTCAATTGAAAAGTCGGTGTGATTGTCGCCACACCACATCATTGTGGAATGTCGCGGCGTGTCGCTGAAGCCAGCGCGTGTGTAGAACATAATCTCGCCGAGTTTGCCGGTTTCCTCAAGCACCTCGCGGTTGAGCTGCGCCCAGCGTGCAGGCCATGTGTTATGCACAAGCTCTGGATTCTCGCCGCTATGCAGCACACAGTCAGTCGGCAGATATTCGCCGAAGTCAGCCATCCAGCCCGACAGACCGAACTCGATCATATTCTTTTTGATTATGTCCTTGAGCCAGTTGTAAGCGTCGGGGTTTGTGAAGTCGACCATCGCCGCAGGGAAAGTCGTGATTGTAACGAGGTAATCCTTGCCGTTTTTATCCTTAACAC
>CAYZPT010000171.1:0-3432 GCA_964480285.1 uncultured Bacteroides sp. | reverse complement strand
GTCGTCGAGGGCGCCGACCCCTACAAAAAAGAGGGATTAATATGACATCAAAGGAAAGAGCAGCTTTAAGAGCTAAAGCAAACACCCTTGACCCGATTATTCAGATCGGTAAAGAGGGCATAACAGATAATCTCATTGCACAGATTGACGACACGCTCGACGTGCGTGAGCTCATAAAAATCCGTGTGCATCTTGAAACCGCGCCTGCTACGCCCAAAGAGCTTGCAAACGAACTTGCACCAAAACTCGGCGCAGAGGTAATCCAGGTTATTGGCGGTGTAATCGTGCTGTGGCGCGAGGCTGACGAGGCACGCATTATGGAAAAAAAGAAAAAGCGCGGTTCCGGCACTGCAAAGGCGACCGCAAAGAAAAAGGTCAAGATTAAATGCATGCGCGCACGCCAGCGCGAAAAGGAAAAGAAGAATCCATACGCTGTTTACGACCGCCCGCGCTATAAGGGCGACCGCGACAAAAAGCAGGGCAGAAGCTGATGAAAACAGGCATTTTCGGCGGTGCGTTCAACCCCGTGCACAATGGGCATCTGCACCTTGTAAAAAGCTATATCGACCTGCTGGGACTTGACAGAGTGCTGCTGATTCCTACATCAGTTCCACCGCACAAGACGGCTGACGGGCTGATTGCAGGCGAACACAGGATTAATATGCTACGCCTTGCAACCGAGGGCGACAGTCGCTTTGAAGTATCGGATATTGAATTCAGGCGCGGTGGTAACAGCTACACGTACGACACGCTCTGCGCTCTTAGAGATATGTACTCCAATGATGAGTTTTACCTCATTGTCGGATCCGACCAGTACCTTACATTTGACAGATGGTATAAGGCGGCTGATATTGCCAAGATGGTTACTATCTGTGCTGCAGCAAGGGAAAAGGACAAGTATGAAAAAATGCTTGAATTTAAGGCAAAAAATGACTTTTTAAAGAGCAGCATAATCACGCAGCTTGACGTTATTGAGGTGAGTTCTACCGAAGTCAGAAACAGGGTGAAAAACGGCGAAAGCATTGCGAATCTTGTTCCAACTGCGGTTGAAAAGTATATCGGGGATAACAAACTATATGTATAACACAGAGGAATATATAAAACTTATAAAAGAACGGCTGTCACCATACCGCTTTAACCACAGTATGTGTGTTGCCGAAAAGGCGCGAGAACTTGCCGAAAAGCACGGACTTGACGGTGATAAAGCATACGTAGCGGGCATTCTGCACGACGTTACGAAGGAAACCGACTACGCCGAGCAGCGCAGGCTGATTGAACATTATGAAAAGATGACAGATCTTGAAATAAACAACAAAAAGGTTTATCATCAAATGAGCGGCGCAGCATTTGTGCAGAGCGAGCTCGGTATTACCGACAGCGATATCATAAGCGGTATACGCTACCATACCACAGGACGCGAGGATATGACTTTGTTTGAAATGATAATCTATCTTGCAGACTTCACCTCGGCAGACCGCGACTATCCCGATGTGGATATAATGAGAGAAAAAACGGATAACGATTTGCTTGACGGTATGCTTTACTCGCTGTCTTACACAGTCACAAGCATTGTGAAGCAGGGCAGGCAGATTCATCCGGATACTATAAATTGCTACAATTATTGTTTGAGCCTTAAGGCGAGAAACTGATTAGGCTTCCCCCGAGGGGGAAGGCAAAAAGGTTGAAAGGATTTGTATATGGAAAACTATTTAGACATTGTTAAAACCGCTGTTAAGGCGATTGACTCAAAGCGCGGCAGCGATATTGAGGTTATACGCGTTAACGATATAACCGTACTTACGGATTATTTTGTAATCGCTACTGCAACGTCAAACACACAGCTCAAAGCGATTGCGGACGAAGTTGAGTACAAGCTGTCAGAAGAGGGAATTGAGCCGCACCACATCGAGGGTAAGGCATCAGACTGGATTTGCCTTGACTACATTGGCGTAGTTGTGCATATCCTTTATAAGGAGCAGCGCAGCTTCTACCAGATTGAGCGCCTGTGGGAAGACGGCGAGAAGGTTAACATTGACGAGCTTATAATTAAGGAATAAATTAGAATTGAGAATTGAGAGTTGAGAATTGAGAATTAAGGACGGGCGTTGCCCGTACCCAATTATATAATAGGTGTGGACGAAGTCCATCCGACATTCTCCATTTTCCATTCTCCATTCTCCATTTTAAACGGAGGATATATAAATGGACTACAATTTTAAAGAGATTGAAAAAAAGTGGCAGGACATCTGGGACGAAAAGGGCACTTTCAACGCCGTTGACAACTCTGAAAAAGAGCCGTTTTACGCGCTTGTTGAGTTTCCGTATCCGTCGGGCGCAGGTATGCACGTTGGTCATATCAAGGCTTATTCCGGTCTTGAGGTTGTTTCGCGTAAGCGCCGTCTGCAGGGTTACAATGTGCTGTTCCCGATAGGCTTTGACGCATACGGTCTGCCGACTGAAAACTATGCTATCAAAACAGGTATCCACCCGCGTAAGGTCACCGATATGAATATCGAAAAGTTTACATCGCAGCTCAAGCGCGTTGGCTTTTCATTTGACTGGAACCGCGTAATTGATACTACTGACGAAAACTATTACAAGTGGACTCAGTGGATTTTCCTCAAGATGTTCGAGCACGGTCTTGCTTTCCGCGACAAGACGCTCGTTAACTACTGCCCGTCATGTAAGGTTGTACTCTCAAACGAGGACTCACAGGGCGGCAAGTGCGATATCTGTCACAGTGACGTAGTGCAGAAGTCAAAGGACGTATGGTATCTGCGTATCACAGAGTATGCCGACAAGCTCCTTGAAGGACTTGAGGAGGTTGACTACCTGCCTAACGTAAAACTTCAGCAGGTTAACTGGATTGGTAAGTCTCGCGGTGCATTTGTTAACTTCAGGATTAACGAAGTTCCCGAGGAACTGCAGATTTACACCACACGTCCGGACACACTTTTCGGCGTAACATTTATGGTTATCGCACCTGAGCATCCGCTTATTGATAAGTATAGCGACAAGATTAAGAACTTTGCCGATATTGAGGCTTACCGCAAAGAGTGCGCTAAAAAGACAGAGTTTGAGCGCACACAGCTCGTTAAGGATAAGACAGGCGTATGCATTGACGGTATCACTGCAAAGAATCCTGTTAACGGCAAGGATATTCCTGTTTATATTTCCGACTATGTTATGATGGGATACGGCACCGGCGCTATTATGGCTGTGCCTGCACACGACCAGCGCGACTGGGAGTTTGCAAAGAAGTTCGGCATTGATATTATCGAGGTTATCAAGGGCGGCGACATCACTGTTGAAGCGTACACAGGCGATGGTGAGATGGTTAACTCTGATTTCCTCAACGGTCTTGACAATAAAAAGGATTCAATCGCAAAGATGATTGAAAACCTCAAGGAAAAAGGCATTGGCGACGAAGGC
>CAYZPT010000170.1:226-3468 GCA_964480285.1 uncultured Bacteroides sp. | reverse complement strand
AGCACCCGGAGCTCGGCAGATTCTTTGAGAGAATGACGCGTAACCCGCTTGAAAAGGTTACGCCGATGGTGCCTCCCGGAGGCGGCGGAATCGGTATGCACGTTATCCCCGTTGAAAAAGCAATTGAGATGGAGAACGAGGCTATCGGTCTTGAAAAAATCTCCTACTGGCTCGATAAATACGACGGCAAATATGCCGCTTCGCCTTGCTCCTGCCGTTATTCAAGGCAGACCTATGACGAAGGCTGCGCCGACGACCCCGAGGGCTGGTGCATCGCTATCGGCGATATGGCTGACTATGTTGTTGAAACCAAGAAAGGCGGCCACTACATCACACGCGAGCAGGCGCTTGAAATATTCAAGCAGGGCGAGGAGAACGGCTTCGTTCATCAGATTACAAACATCGACGGCGAGGACAAGATTTTCGCTATCTGTAACTGTAACGTAAACGTATGCTACGCGCTGCGTACATCACAGCTTTTCAACACGCCGAATATGTCGCGCTCGGCATATGTGGCACACGTTAAAAAAGAGAATTGCGTTGCTTGCGGCCGCTGCGTTGAGCATTGTCCTGCCGGCGCTTTGAAGCTCGGTCAGAAGCTCTGCAAGAAGGACGGCAGCGAGGTTACATATCCAAAGCAGGAACTCCCCGATACGGTTAAATGGGGACCTGAAAAATGGGAGCCCGAGTACAGAGACAAGAACCGCATTAACTCTCACGAAACGGGTACTGCACCGTGTAAGACAGCCTGTCCTGCACACATCGCAATTCAGGGTTACCTGAAGATGGCTGCACAGGGCAGATACGAGGAAGCGCTTGCGCTTATCAAGAAGGAAAATCCGTTCCCCGCAGTTTGCGGTCACATCTGCAACAAGCGCTGTGAGGAAGCCTGCACAAGAGGCACGATTGACGAATCAATTGCAATTGACGATGTTAAAAAATTCCTCGCTCATCGCGATATGGACAACGCCACAAGGATGATTCCTAAAAAGGTTATCCCGAAGATTACGGTTGACGGCGTGTTTGACCGCGAGGCTGGTTTCACCGAAAAGGTTGCTATCATCGGCGCAGGTCCTGCAGGACTTTCGTGTGCGTTCTTCCTTGCCGAAAAAGGCTATATGAACGTGACTGTATTTGAAAAGAATGAAGAACCCGGTGGTATGCTCCGCTACGGTATTCCGAACTATAAGCTTGAAAAAGAGGTTATCGACGCTGAAATCGATATCATCCGCGAGATGGGTGTTGAGATTAAATGCGGCGTTGAGGTCGGCAAGGACATTACGCTTGACGAGCTGCGCGAGCAGGGCTACAAGGCATTTTATATGGCAATCGGCGCGCAGGGCGGTCGCAAGGCAGGCGTTGACGGCGAAGACGCAGACGGCGTATTCACCGCAGTTGAATTCCTGCACGAGGCTGCTGAAAAAGAGGCGTTTGACATCGGCAAGAAAGTCGTAGTAGTCGGCGGCGGTAACGTTGCTATTGATGCTGCAAGAGTCAGCGTACACTGCGGCGCAGAGGAAGTCGGTATGTACTGCCTTGAGAGCAGGGAAGAGATGCCTGCTTCCGACGACGAAGTTGAGGAAGCACTTGAGGACGGCGCAACTGTAAACAACGGCTGGGGTCCCAAGGAAATCGTTAAGGACGACAAGGGCAAGGTTAAGGCAATCGTGTTCAAGAAGTGCGTATCCGTATTTGATGACGAGCATCGCTTTGCACCTGTATATGATGAAGATGAAACTATCACCGTAGAGTGCGACAATGTTATCCTTTCAATCGGTCAGGCTATCGAGTGGGGCGGACTCCTCGACGGCACCGCTGTTGAAACCAACAGAAATATGACCGCGAAGGCTGACACCTTTACCTTCCAGACCGCAGAGCCGGACATCTTCGTAGGCGGCGACGCGTTCACGGGTCCGCGCTTTGCTATTGACGCAATTGCAATGGGTAAAGAGGGCGCAATCTCGATCCACAGATTTGTTCAGCCGCACTCAACCCTCACAATCGGCAGAAACCCGAGATACTATGTTGAACTCGACAAGGACGACATCAAGGTTGAGGGTTACGACGACGCTAAGCGCCAGATTCCGACGGCTACAAAGAAGGTTGACCCGAAGGGCTTCAAGGACGACTGCAAGATGCTCACAGAGGAGCAGGTTAAGACTGAGACTGCACGTTGCCTCGGATGCGGCGCAACTATCGTTGACGAAAACCGCTGCGTAGGCTGCGGCGTCTGCACCACTAAGTGCGAGTTTGACGCAATCGAGCTCCACCGTGACAGACCTGAATGCTCCACGATGTACAAGGCTGAGGATAAACTCAAAGCAATCTTCCCATATATGATTAAGCGTGAGTTTGCTATCAAAAAGGCGAACAAGGGCAAGAAATAATGCATGAATTAGGAATTGTCTTTCACGTGATAAAAACGATTGAAGAGGTGGCAGAGGAACAGCAGCTTACAAAGGTTTCCTCCGTTACCTTGGAGGTCGGCGAGGTTTCAACCGTCATTGTTGATTATCTTGAGGACTGCTGGGACTGGGCTTGCAAAAAGAGCGAGCTCATGGCAGGCTCAAAACTGAAGCACGAGATAATCAAGGGCGTGACCTTTTGCGAGGATTGCAAGGGGACTTATGAAACCGTTAAATATGCCAAAATCTGCCCCTACTGTAAGTCTGAGAACACTTATCTTGTTCAGGGCAACGAGGTGCAGATTAAGGAGATTGAGGCACAGTAAATTGAGAATTGAGAGTTGAGAATTGAGGATTAAGGGCGGCACAGCCGCACCAGATTATATAAATGAGTGTGAGCGTAGCTCCCTTGGAGCGGGCGCCTCACCCTTTTGTCACCTGCGGTGACATTTCCCCACACCGTGGGGAATCACCCGAAATTCTCCATTCTAAATTCTCCATTCTACATTATAATTTTTTTAGGGGAGGAAAAACATAATGAATGGTATGTTATTCCAAATTTACGGCGATATGTCAATGTGGCAGCTGCTCGGCTGGTGCCTTGTATTCGTCGGACTCGTAGTTGCGAATGAATTCGCACGCCGCACTAAAGCAGGCGGAATTATCTGCTTTGTTGCATTGCCGATTGCACTTACGATTTACTTTATCGTAATCAACATCGGTGCCAAATCCTTTGCAGCGGACAACCCGACCATTGTTCATCATCTCAACATACTTATCTGTTGAGCCGCCTACCATATAGACAGGTTCAATGCAATAGCATTAGAACGAAAAAAT
>CAYZPT010000170.1:0-216 GCA_964480285.1 uncultured Bacteroides sp. | reverse complement strand
AACCATTGGCTGCGTGGGCTTTATGATTCTCAAATATCATTGGGGCAAGCTCGGCAAGGTTGAATGGTTTAAGGTGTATCCGTTTGTTATCGTTGCTATCAACATCCTTATTGCAGTTGCTTCCGACTTCGAGTCTGCAATCAAAGGTATTGCTGCAGGCGGCGCAGCAGGCGGCTGGTGGTATTCATCAGAGGGCGTATGGCTTTACGGCGGCTG
>CAYZPT010000169.1:0-3487 GCA_964480285.1 uncultured Bacteroides sp. | reverse complement strand
ACCTCGGTCTGCTTGTGGTGGACGAGGAGCAGCGCTTCGGTGTGGCGCAAAAAGAGAAGATTAAAGAAAAATTCCCGAAGGTTGACGTGCTGACGCTTTCAGCAACGCCAATCCCCCGTACGCTGAATATGGCGATGAGCGGCATACGCGATATGTCGTTGCTTGAAGAAGCGCCCGGCGACCGCTACCCCGTGCAGACCTACGTTGTGGAATACGACTTCGGTATGCTTGTTGAAGCTATGGAAAAGGAACTTTCGCGCGGCGGTCAGTGCTACTACCTGCACAACAATATTGACACAATCGACCACGTCGCAGTGCAGATCAAAAAGGCAATTCCCGATGCGACTATCGGCATTGCCCACGGCAGAATGAGCGAAGAGCAATTGAGCGAGGTTTGGCAGAAGCTGATTAACGGCGAGATTGACATCCTCGTGTGCACCACGATTATTGAAACCGGCGTTGACGTGGCAAACGTCAACACGCTGATTATTGAAAACGCTGACCGTATGGGGCTTGCGCAGCTGCACCAGATACGCGGCAGAGTCGGCAGGTCGTCGCGCCGAGGCTACGCGTACTTTACCTTTGTGCGCGGCAAGGAGCTGACGGAAATCGCACGCAAGCGACTTGAGGCGATACGCGAATACACCGAGTTCGGATCGGGCTTTAAAATCGCAATGCGCGATCTCGAAATCCGCGGTGCAGGCTCTCTGCTTGGCAACAAGCAGCACGGTCATATGGAGGCAGTCGGATATGATATGTATCTTAAACTCCTTGAGGAAGCAGTCGCCGAGGAAAAGGGCGAAAAAGAGGAAGATACCACCGAGCAAAACTGCCTGATTGACATTCCCGTTGACGCGAATATCCCCGAGGATTACATCACCTCAACGCCGATAAGACTTGAGATGTACAAGGCGATTGCCGGCATACGCAGCGATGCTGACGCAAACGATGTTTACGATGAACTGACGGACCGCTTTGGCGTACCGCCTGCACCTGTTTACGGACTTGTGGAGATTGCGCTTATGCGTAATACGGCGCTCGGGCTCGGCATTAACGAAATCCGCCAGAACGTCGGCAGCGTTAATATGTACCTTGATGATGTTAAGGTGGAATACCTCGTTGCGCTCAATGAAAAAATGCGCGGCAGAGCTACATTCACGGCGTCAAAACGTCCGTACATTTCGATTAAACTTGCCGGCGAAACCGCAGTTGATACAGTACGCAACACATTAAATATTCTGCAAAATGCATAAAAACAAACACTTCGGTCAATAATACGACCGAGGTGTTTTATTGTGTTTACACACATTAAAACAAATTATATTGCCCGTTCAGTTTGCCGCAAGCGGCAACGAACGATGGCTGAATTACCATTATACGCCTTGTCTGCCCACAAAGGAAAAGTATAATGCATATGTTTATTTAATGTTTGTGGGCAGAAAGGCTATGGTAATTGTATGTCAACTTCAAAATCTAAAAAAGAAAACAAAAATATCAAGGCGCTGTTCTCCGTTGTGTGTCTTTGCATTGTTGCGCTCGGAATGATAGTCTACTTTTCTGCAAACAACACAAAACCGGATAAGGAAAACCAGGTTAACGAAAACACAACGCTTGCAGTTACGACAGAGGTTCAAAATCCCGTGACGGTTAAGGAAACCACAACCGCCGCGCCGACCACCAAAAAGGTGACAAAACCGAAGCCGACGGAGCCGTCGACTATGGAAATGGGCGAAAGTAACACTCCGTACAAAAGCTACTACAAATACCCGCTCGGCGAGACAGTTTTAAACGGCTACAGCGAGGAGCTTGTGTACAACAAAACCATGGGCGACTGGCGCGCACATGCCGCAGTTGACTTTAAAGGCAACGAGGGAGACAAAATTGTCGCGATTAACGACGGACTTGTGCTTGATGTTTACACTGACAGTATGTACGGTCAGGTGGTTGTTGTTGACCATGGCGGAAAGCTTGTCGCAAAGTACTGCGGACTCGGCAGCGCAAGCGTAAAAAAAGGCAATCACGTTGCAATCGGCAAGCAGATAGGTACGCTCGGCAAAATCCCCTGCGAAGCGGAGGATGGCGCACATCTGCACTTTGAAACAACTATTGACAACAAGAGTGTAAATCCGCTTGACGTTATGGGTAAACTTGAATAGTCGGCTACGGATAAAAGGTCACTGCGATTTAAAATAAAATTGTAGTGACTTTTTTTATTTTTTATGCTATAATATTTTTGGCATTAATTTTAATAAGAAAGGATTTTGAATTATGGCTCTTTTTGAAAAGAAATTCTGCGACATATGCGGAGAAAAAATCGGTATGCTCGGCAACAGAAAGCTCGAGGACGGCAACCTTTGCAAGGACTGCGCTAAAAAGTTGTCACCCTGGTTTTCCGAGAGAAGGCAATCGACTGTTCAGGACATTAAAAATCAGCTCGAATACAGAGAGCAGAACAGGCAGAACCTCAACTACTTTAACCCGACCCGCGTAATCGGTGATGACTGGAAGCTTTACATAGACGACAACCAGGGCAAGTTCTGTGTAAGCAGACGTGATATCCGCACCGAAAACGCAGATATCATCGACTTTTCGCAAATCAGCAACGTGAGGAGCGAGGTACAAGAGGACAGAGATGAGATTTACGACCGCGACTCAGAGGGCAACAGCGTATCCTACAATCCTCCGCGCTATGAGTACAAGTACGAAATCTTTATCATTATCAACGTTAACACGCCTTACTTTGACGAGATTAAGTTTGAGGTTACAGGCTTCGGCGAAGGCTATGACCGCTACACCGAAAAGTTCAGACATTACGAACAGATTGCTGATGAAATGGTACGCGCGCTCGGCGGCAACGGCTTTGTTGCAGGCAGCATGAGCGGTATGAACGGCGGCTATTCAGGCGGCATGAACAATATGGGCGGCTTTGCAGGCGCTGCAATGAGCGGTGTTATGAACGCTGTTAACTCAATGAACAACAATAACAATGGCGGTTATTCACGCATGAATCAGCCGCAGGGCGGTTACAATCAGCAGCCGCAGCAGGGTTATCAGCAGCAGCAATACCAGCAGCCGCAGCAGCAGTATCAGCAACAACCGCAGTATAACCAGCAGGGCGGCTACAATCAGCAACCGCAGCAGGGTTATCAGCAGCAGCAATACCAGCAGCCGCAACAGCAGTATCAGCAGCCACAGCAAGGCGGACAGTGGTTCTGCCCGAACTGCGGAACACAAAATTCAGGTGCATTCTGCGAAGGCTGCGGAACACCGAGACAGTAATAATAAAAATCCTCGCAATAAGCGAGGATTTTTTAGTTTGCAGTTAGCAGTGTGCAGTAAGCAGCAATTATTATCGGGATGCCCGACAATTTAAAAGGCGCTCGCCGCATAAAAAATAACGTCCCTGCGTTGCAAGGACGTTTTCGCAATAATTATCTCTTTGAGAACTGTCGAAACGTTAAGAAAACAGTCCGGTGGACTGTTTTTA
>CAYZPT010000168.1:0-3492 GCA_964480285.1 uncultured Bacteroides sp. | reverse complement strand
AGGCAACTCGGTTTTGTTTGCATTTCTTCCCGTAACAACCGTGTTCTTAATGCTTTTAATGTGCAAAATGATTTTTGCGGCAAACAACATGCAGCTGAATACCATGTTTGTTGTTGCTTCGATTCTGCTTTACTTTGCAAATATTGCGACAATTGAGCTGCTTACACGTCAGGCTGATTTAACAAGAAATCAAATTGAGCTTTCCTATCTGAAAGATAATATGAAGCATCAGATTTCGCACTATAAAGATATCTTATCCCTGCAAAATGAAACAAAAAAGCAACGTCACGACTTAAAGAATTTTTATACCGCGATTCTTGCAATGCTTTCAAGCGGAGATGTTGCAGAAGCCGAAAGCAAAATCAGCGACGAGTTAAACCTGCTGAGCAATAAAGAAAATACTATTAACACTAACCATCCCGCTATTGACGCAGTTATTCAAAGCAAGATTGATGTTTGCAACGATAACGGAATTACTACAGACTTCAAATTCAGATATAATCAAAGCATAAATGTTGACGAAATTGAATTAGCCGTTATCATAGGAAATCTTTTGGATAATGCCGTTGAAGCGTGCCTGAAAATTGATAATGCAGAACGGTGGATAAAGGGCATTATCAGCGCAGCTGATGATGAAATAACCATCAGCATACTCAATAGCACAAACGGCGAAAGCAAGGATTTGAAAACGAATAAGTCCGACAAAGTCAATCACGGTATAGGCTTAAAGAGCGTTAACGAGCTTGTGAACAAATATAACGGTCAGTCAAGTTATTCGTTTGACAGTAACGAATTCAAGGCATTTGTTGTTTTAAGGAATAATTAAATTATGATTAGAATTATTGCAAATATTTTCGGTGCTCTTTTGCAGGTGTACTGTATCTATATATTCTTTGATGCGTTCAATAGACCGAAGGTTATCATAAACAAATGGGTGAACAGGGCGATTATTACTGCGGTTTGCGCGTTTCATATCATAACGTCGATTTATCTGATGGGCACGCCTCTGCTACTTTGCTTTTTGCTTACGGCATTTATATTGAGTCAGCTGTTCAGCTCAAAGCAGTACATCAAGTTTGTGCTTACGATTGTAATAGCCGTAATTTGCGTCGCTTCCGAGTTTATCGTAAGCGCGTCAATCATGGCATTTTCCAATACTGATTTTGAAAATGTTACGGGTGACGATACGCTGTATTCACTCGGCCTGCTGTTGTCGGCTTTCATTCAGCTTGCGATTGTTGTAATCGTCAGACTCTTTAAGCACGATTTTTCGGTTGACAGCATTAAAAGGTCGCATTTAGCGGTGCTCAGCGTGCTGCCAATTTCAACCATATTTGTTATTGATATGATGTATCAGGTGCTTGGCGTAATAGAAAACCGCACGCTCAAGGTGCTGTTCGTAATTTCAAGTATGCTACTAATCACTTCAAACATCGTAACGGTTGAGGTTATTAGGCGACAGAACAGAATGTATAAATCTGAGCTGGAGCTTGCGTTTGTGAAAAGCTCGCTTGCCGAGCAGAAGAAGCATTATGCCGATATTTCCGCATCGCAGGAGCAGATTAAGCGCATCAATCACGATCTAAAGAACTTTTATATCAGCTCCATTGCACAGATTGAAAGCGGAAACGCTGACAGTGTTGCTGATAAGATGAAACAGGAGCTTGATGTTATTGATGCTGGCAAGGCATTGATTGACACCGGTCATCCGGCGATTGACACGATTTTTGAAAACAAAATTGCCGCAGCAAACAGCCACGGCATCACTTGCGATATTAAATTCAAATATCAGGCAGAAATCCTGATTGATGAAATGGATATTTCAATCGTTGTCGGCAACATTATGGACAACGCTATCGAAGCGTGCCAAGCCTTTGACGGCGAAAAGGTAATTGAGGGATACATCCACTCAAACGAATCCGATGTGGTTATCAAAATCGCAAACAGCTCGGCAAATAGCGATGGGCTGAAAACCAAAAAGAGCGACAAGCGCTTCCACGGCTACGGAACAAAGAGCATTGAAAGCATTGCCGAAAAATACTCCGGCAGCACCAAATTTACATCGGAGAATAACAGGTTTAATACGCTGGTTATACTGACGAATCACTAATAAGAAAAACAGGATTAGCTTGCGCCGATCCTGTTTTTCTTTTCCCTAATGTAACGCTTTTTACCCTTAAAAGCCTGTTAGCCGAGTACTAGCCTTGCTTTGTTGAGTAAGCGTCTCAAACCCCTTGCAACGGCTGATAAAAATAGCCTTAAAAGCGTTACACTATAGCTCAGAACAAGTAAAACGTGCTTTTATTACTATCTGTATTATTATTTGTTAACGCAGAAAGTAATTGAGGGACCTGCTCTCGGAAAGGACAAGTATGTCTTGTTCGTATATACTTTTTATATAGCGGGAAAGCTGCATTTACATATTCGCGGAATAATTATACAAATTGTATTAAAACGCATTCATCCGTTCAGTTTTTTGCGGATGGGGTAACGGTCGTTTTGAAGATTTCTATCGTCTACAAACGGGAATTGCAAAAAGCCGAGTCCCGAAACCCTTGAAAACACTCACTTTTAAAATTACAAAAACTTGTAAAAGCGCCCAAAAACGCTTCATAGACTTTTGGAAGAAAAATCCTATGAAATAAAGCAAATAATTATTGCCCTGCAATTCTGTACACAGGGCAGTTTTCATATGTTTTCAATCATTATTATCGCAAGGGAGAAACCTGTTTTGTAAGTATCTTTGGAAATCACCACTTGTGATATTTGAAATTGCCGGTCCACTTACCGCACGGGCACGACCAGGCTTCGTAGCCGTATGGGCAACGCTTAACATATTCATCCCATGTGATTTCTCCGTTTTCATACTGTCGGTTGTATTTTTCCATTACGCTGCCAGCGTATTTCTTCAGCACCTTCTTGGACTTAAACCACTTTTTCATATTGCCTTTCGGCATATAGTGCTTGTGTTTCTTCTTTTTCTTCTTGTGTAAAGAAGGTTTCGCTTTTAGGCTTGCAGTTACAGTGATCGGCGTCGCTGCGTTTAGTGATATCAGTTCCGTGTTTATGCCCGTTGTCAGCATAATGATTAGTACCATTGTGATTGAAACTATCTTGGTCATATTAAGACCTCCTTTCAACACAAAGCAATACCACAAACAATTGCTAAAGTCCAGGAAAAAGATTTAGGAATCTTATATTGTTTATGTTCATCTTATGAACCACCTCTTGTTCGTTTTATGTGTTTATTCAAAAACCGCCTTTATAAGTCGTTTCATCTCACGTCGTGAGATCGGCTTTTGCTATTTTTAACATCAGTGTCTATTATTTTTCAGAAAAAAATGAGAAGACTCGAACCATAGGTGCCATTGGTTCACGTCTTCGCGCAAAAAAGCCCCGAAACGTTGAAATTTCGGGGTTTTTCGTTGGAGCTACTAGAGAACAAACCAGCCTACGAGCATTATGCTCTGGTCGACTTCAGAGTGGATGACC
>CAYZPT010000167.1:0-3582 GCA_964480285.1 uncultured Bacteroides sp. | reverse complement strand
GTCTTGGGGATGTAGCTGAAGGTCTTGTCTGCAGAAGAAGCAACAGCCTTAACGTCGCCGTACTTCTGAGCCTCCTGAAATGCCTTCTTTGCCCACTGACCTGTGATGATGTAGTCAGCCTTGCCGCTGCCGTTCATAAAGTTGAGCGGAATTGCGGAAAACTGTGCGGAAGCGCCGCCCTGAAGGAAAAGCACCTTGTAGTTATCCGGAACCTGATAAAGCTCACGCATAAGCTTTTCAGCCTCTTTGATAATGTCGTCAAACCACTTTGAACGGTGGCTCATCTCCATAACGGACTGACCGCTGCCGTGGTAATCCATCATCTCTGCTGCTGCAGTCTGCAGCACTTTTTCGGGCAGGGTGGAAGGACCTGCGCTGAAGTTGTAAACTCTTGCCATAGTTATATACCTCTCTTTAAAAGAATTACTAATTTGCGCATTATTAAAAAACGCGTACTTCTCTATTATAGAGATATTTAACAAATTGTCAATGTATGTGCAATATCTTTGTGTACATTAACGATAGTTTGACAATTATTTCACAATAACACTCAAAAACACGTCATACTTTGACAAAAACATTAACATTTACCACTTCATTCCAAATAAATAAGGCGCGCAACAGCACGCCTTTTAGCATTATTCTTTGAAAAAACTGTTCGTATTTTCAATACTGTTATAATTTCTCTTGTTCAGCTCTTTACCGTCATCGGCTTTCAACGTCTGGTTTGTCGGGTCAATCAGGTACTCTTTGCCGTCAAGCGTTATTGAAAAATCGCTTGCCTCAAACGTGCCGCCGTCAACGGTTGTAACCCAGTCGCTTTTGCCGTCCTTGAAATATTTTGTTGCGGTGTACGAGCCGTTTTTATCAAATTTGTAGCAATAGATTGTCTGCCTGTCGCCGTCCTTTTGCGGCTCGCCGTACCAGTAAGAGCTGTATACAAATTCAGCGTCCGTGTTTTCGTTCTCCGTTTCAGCTTCGGTGGTGTCCTCTGTTGACTTATTGGTTATGTTTTCCTCTGACGATTCATTTTTATTATCGTCTACGCTATGATCAAAGATTATGTCTGAAACATTACCTTTAATAGGTCTTTTGAAGTTCACCGTTGCGGTGTATGTGTAGACCTCATTGCTGCCGCTGAAGCTGAAATCCATTTCAAACGTGTAAGTGTTTACTTTGTTCAGCTCAAGCTCCTTTGCGTCAAAGAAAATCGCGCGGAACGAATCGTTAATACTCTTGGTGTACTGATAGTCCGTAGTAACGGGAGCAGGCGCTTCCTCAAGATTTGTTGTGTCAAAATCGTAAAGTCTTACGCCGTGTATATACTCAATGTTTTCGCCGTCTTTTATCGTTGCGTATAATATCTGCTCTTTGCCGTTTATGACTCCGGTTCCGGTCTCAAACGTCAATGCGGGGCGCGGGTCTTCCTTTTCATATATATTGGTAAAATAATAGTAGGCGCCGCCGGCGATTATTGCAAGCGTCAGCACAATGCTGATAAACCAGAGAAATCCGCCGCCCTTTTTCTTTTTCTTGCCCGAGTCGTAGTCCTCAAAATCCATACTGTCGCTCGTCAGCAGAACATAGCCCTCGCTCTCGTCAATGAGTGAGCCGCAGTTAGGGCAAATCTTCGTGCCGTCACTGACCTTTGTACCGCAGTTTTTACAGTTCATATTTGCAACCTCCGTAAGTACTTGCAAACATAATACCACTAAATCTGTTTTTTTACAAGTTTTTATTGCATTTACAAAATATTATGCTATAATAGCACAAGTCGGTCATAAACCGGCAAGCGGTACTTGGCACAACCCGCTCTAAAAAAACTAAGGAGAAAACTTAATTATGAACACAAAAACAAAGTCTATGGTGAGGGTGGCTGTAATCGCAGCGCTCTATGCCGCATTAACCTACGCCCAGGCGCTTCTTTTCCCGGGCACAACTACCGCAGCAGTGCAGTTCAGAGTGTCCGAGGCGCTCAACGTGCTTGCGCTGTTCTTCCCCGAAGCAATCCCCGGATTAACGCTCGGATGCGTTATTTCAAACCTTTACTCAATCGGTCAGGGCTTGCCGCTCGATATGATTTTTGGCTCGCTTGCAACACTCGGCGCGACAGCAAGTATCTATTTTCTGCGCAACGCGAAGATTAAGGGATATCCGTTTTTTGCAATGCTTATGCCTGCGCTGTGGAACGGTATTATTGTCGGCTGGGAGATTGAATTTTTCTTTATCGAAGGCGATTTCCACATCGGAGATTTCTTTGTTCAGGGCGGATTGGTTGCTCTCGGTGAGCTTGGCGTTATGGCGGTTCTCGGCACGCTTTTATACTACGCAATCATCAAAAGAGGACTTGATAAAAAACTATAGATTATTTGCGGCAGATTATTTCTGCCGCTTTCTTTTTTAAAAAATTTGTTAATTCTCTTGCAGTTGACGATGTTTTTCGCTATAATATATGCGATATAAAAGAGTTTATATTATTCTAACACAAAGGAGTATGGATATGGTTTATTCACACGAAGTTGAAATGATGTGTCCGGTTAAGCAGGGCGTGGCACACGGTGCTGCTCCCATTCCGGAAGAGGCAAAGTGGGTAAAGGCAAAGGAAATCAGCGACATTTCCGGCTTTACACACGGTATTGGTTGGTGTGCTCCTCAGCAGGGTACCTGCAAGCTCACTCTCAATGTTAAAGAGGGCGTTATTCAGGAAGCACTTGTTGAAACAATCGGTTGTTCGGGTATGACTCACTCGGCTGCTATGGCTTCTGAAATTCTGCCGGGCAGAACTATTCTTGAAGCGCTCAACACAGACCTTGTTTGTGACGCTATCAACACCGCTATGCGCGAGCTGTTTCTGCAGATCGTATACGGTCGTACACAGTCCGCATTCTCAGAGGGCGGACTTGTAATTGGCGCCGGTCTTGAGGATCTCGGTAAGGGACTTCGCTCACAGATCGGTACACTTTACGGTACAATCGCAAAGGGTCCGCGTTATCTTGAGATGACAGACGGCTACATCACCGGTATTGCGCTTAATGAGGACGACGAAATTATCGGCTACAAGTTTGTTAACTTCGGCAAGATGATGGACTTCATCAAAGCAGGCGACGACGCTAACACCGCTTTTGAAAAGGCACAGGGACAGTACGGCAGAGTTGACGACGCAGTTCGCGTTATTGACCCGCGTAAGGAATAATTGAACAGGAGGATTATATAATGGCTTTATTTGAATCATATGAAAGAAGAGAAAAGCAAATCCTTGCTGTTCTCGAAAAGTACGACATCAAGTCAATCGAAGAGTGCAGAGAAATCTGCCAGGCAAAGGGCTTTGACCCTTACAAAATCACAGAGGGCATTCAGCCAATCTGCTTTGAAAACGCAAAGTGGGCGTACACAGTAGGCTGTGCAATTGCAATCAAGAAGGGCTGCACACGCGCTGCTGACGCTGCTGCTGCAATCGGCGAAGGTCTTCAGGCTTTCTGCATCCCTGGTTCTGTTGCTGACCAGCGTAAGGTTGGCCTCGGCCACGGTAACCTCGGCAAAATGCTCCTTGAGGACGAAACCGAGTGCTTCGCATTCCTCGCA
>CAYZPT010000166.1:0-3635 GCA_964480285.1 uncultured Bacteroides sp. | reverse complement strand
GATTTCATACTTGATTTCTGGCATTTTACACTCCTCCTTTTCATTTTAGTTTATATTCAGATTATAATTTACTGACAATTTCTTTAGTATCTCTTGCAATCATAAGCTCTTCATCGGTTGCAAGGATAAATACTCTGACTTTATCTTCGGACTTTGTAAGCTCTGCTTCTGCACCCTTCTGTGTTGCAGCATTGATTTCTTCATTAATCTCAATGCCGAGGAAGCCGAGATATGAGCAAATCTTTGAGCGAAGCCATACACCGTTTTCACCGATACCACCGGTGAATACGATTGCGTCAACACCGTTCATCGCAGCTGCATAGGAGCCGATGAACTTTGCAATTTCGTAAGCCTGCATCTCATGAGCGAGGATAGCGCGCTCGTTACCCTCTGCCTGAGCAGCGCAGATATCTCTGTCGTCTGACGAAACGCCCGATACAGCGTTAACACCTGACTGCTTGTTGAGAATCGCATCCATTTCATCAGGAGTAAGATTCTCCTGCTTCATAACGAATGTAACTGCTGACGGGTCAACTGCACCGCAGCGTGTGCCCATCATAAAGCCGTCAACAGGAGTAAAGCCCATTGATGTATCAATTACCTTTCCGTTCTGAACAGCTGCGATTGACGAGCCGTTGCCGAGGTGGCAGGTGATTGTCTTAAGGTCTTCAAACTTAACGCCCATTTTTTCCGCAACTCTGTGCGAAACGAACTTATGAGATGTACCGTGGAAGCCGTATTTACGGATACCGTACTTTTCATAATACTCATAAGGAATTGCATACATATATGCCTTTGCCGGCATTGTTGAATGAAATGCAGTGTCAAAAACGAATACCTGCGGAACATCCTTACCTGCTACGTTAAGGCAAGCCTCGTAGCCCTGAAGGTTTGCAGGATTGTGAAGCGGTGCAAGAGGCGAAAGCTTTTTAACAGTGTTAACAACATCCTCGTCTGCAAGGACAGAAGCCTTGTACTTATCGCCGCCCTGTACAACACGGTGACCGATTGCGTCAATCTCGCTGAAAGAATCAACAACCTTGTGCTCGCCCTCAGAAATGAGGAACTTAACCTCGTTGAAAGCGTCGGTATGAGTCGGGAGTTCTTTATCGTAAGTGATTTTGTCCCCGCCGACTTTAAGGATTACATTTTCTTCGCCGCCTTCGATCTTGAGACCGATTCTCTCGATAGCGCCTTTGCAAAGAACAGACTCATCAGTCATATCCATAAGCTGATATTTAAGTGATGAACTGCCACAGTTAATAACCAGAATTTTCAAAACTGTAACCTCCGTACTTGAAATATACTTTAACATCATCTATAATATAATATATAATAGTATAATGTCAAGGAAAAATATTAATTTAAAGGAATTTTTTATGATTACGGGCATAATTTGCGAGTTTAACCCCTTTCACAAGGGGCATAAGCACCTGATTGACAGCATTAAGCACGACGGCGATCGGGTTATATGCGTAATGAGCGGCAACTTCGTTCAGCGTGGCAATGCTGCATGCATATCTAAATTCGAGCGTGCACAGTCTGCGGTTGAAAACGGCGCCGATATTGTTTTTGAAATCGTTACGCCGTGCTCTGTGCAGTCTGCAGAGGGATTTGCACAGTCAGGCGTGAAATTACTTGAAAGTACGGGAATATGCGATTCTGTGGCTTTTGGGGCGGAATGCGGCGATGTTGACGCGCTTATTGAAATCAGCAGACAGATAAAAGCAAAAGACTGCGAAATCAAAGAGGCTATGAAAGAAGGATGTTCATATCCCGCAGCTCTCAGAAAAGCGGTTGACTCTCCCCTGCTCGACTATCCTAATAACGTGCTTGCAATAGAATATCTGTCATACACAAGTCTTAATCCGATTGCAGTTAAGCGCATCGGGGGCGGACACGACAGCGACGACTGCGAGTATTCTGCAAGCGCTGTCAGAGAGAATATGCCGGATAAAGCCGATCTGAAAAACTGCGAACGCGCCGTACTTTACAAATTGCGAACAATGAGTGCAGACGATTTTGCAAAAATCGCAGATGTAAACGAAGGTCTTGAAAACAGAATATCCGACGCAGTTAAAACTGCCGCATCGCTTGATGAGCTTTACGACAGCATAAAGACAAAACGCTATACTCATGCAAGAATACGGCGCATTATACTGCGTGCGTTTTTAGGTATTACGCGTGATACTGACAGTCAGCCGCGTTATCTGCGCGTACTTGCTATGGGCGAAAACGGCGCTGATCTGCTGTCAGAAATAAGCAGGAACTCCGATCTGCCTGTTATTACAAAATATAAAGATGCTAAAAAAATCGGCGGTGACGTGCTTGAACAGTTCGAAAACGAATGCCGCTATTCCGATATCTTTGCATTGTGTGCTAAAGAACCTTTGCCGTGTTGCGAAGATATGACCTTCAGATTAAATTACAAATAATTGTTGCAAATTATTCTTTATTTTTTAACAATTCTGTGTTAGTATAGGAAAGAGCAATTTATCATAAATATTAATAAGTATATAAATTATATAAGGGATGTTAATTGATATGCCGTTAGAATTACTGAAATTTACGCCTCAATTAAGGTACTTCAAAAACCTTTGGGCTTCGCTCGGGACTTTTTTGTCTCAATTGACAGGCTTGTTCAAATCAATAAAGATTATTGACATTGTCGATATTCTTTTTGTTGCGTTGGTTCTGTATACCGTAATCAGGATAATCCGTGATACCAGAGCAATGCAGTTGGTTAAAGGTATTGTCTTTTTAATCGGAATGTACTTTGTTGTAAGTTTCCTCAGGATGAGAGCGTCAAGCTTTATATTTAAGGAAATATTCTCCAACATTTTAATTATTATAGTTGTACTGTTCGGTCCGGAAATCAGAACCGTACTTGAACAGATGGGTAAAGGCGCAGCAAGAAGCGGGCTCAGAACCGTGCTTGCATCCGGTGTGTCTATTGATCAGAGAATGACTATTGACTCCGTTTGCAAGGCGTGTACAAATATGAGCAGCGATAAAACCGGCGCGCTCATAGTATTTGAAAAGGATACAATGCTCGGCGATATTATTTCGAGTGGAACCGTACTTAAAGCGGAGCCTACCCGAGAATTGATAGAAAACGTCTTTTTCCCGAAATCGCCGCTGCACGACGGCGCTATGATTATTCGCGGTTCACAGATACATGCAGCAGGTTGTATCCTGCCACTCACACGCGATAATGTTTCATCTTCACTCGGAACAAGGCACAGGGCCGCAATCGGCGTATCGCAGGAAAGCGACGCCCTTGTAGTTGTTGTAAGTGAAGAAACAGGTCATATCAGCATAGCACAAAACGGAACGCTTAAAAGGAACATTTCATCGGGTGAACTTCGCGACATACTTGAACAGCAATTCCTGCCGTCTAACAATAAGTCTGACGACAAATTCCTCAGAAGATTGTTTAAAAGGAGGAATAAGTAATGGCTAATGAAATAAAGACTAAAAAATCATTTTCTTTTCGGCGTTTGATTTTTAATGATAAATATCTTATTGTAACATCTATCTTTCTTGCGATTCTTGTTTGGGCTGTTACTTCGCTTTCAATGGGTGAAAGTGATACAAAAGACATCGTTGTCAACAAGCCCCTTTCACTTAGTAAC
>CAYZPT010000165.1:0-3639 GCA_964480285.1 uncultured Bacteroides sp. | reverse complement strand
AGACTGAAACCGCTTCTGGAAAACGCAGGTATTGAATTCAACATTGACGGTATTTCCCGAGCGGAGATATTTGCATATTCGGCAGGAATAGCATATGTGTGGAACTATCTTGAAAAGGCATTTGACGATGTTTTTATGGCAAATGAATCAGACGCGGTTAAATATGCAAACCTGCTGAATATCGACGCGGACCGTTATTCAGTCTTTGAGTTGAAAGAAGAGATAAGGAATCGTCTTGCAATGAATTTTGCCACTGCAACTGTTGCAGAACACAACGCTGCATTCGGGGCAATAGGATCTGGAAATTACAGCCTGATCCTTGACCCCATGGATGATTTCCCTATGATGATCATTTCCGGAGTGAACATTGAGGATTTGCCTCAGCTTGCAAAATTTATTGAGGCGTATACCTGCGCATTTGAAAAAACAATTTATTACGGAAACGGAATGACATTTGATAACTGGGACACATGGAACCAGCCGTTTTACGCGCTTGACAAAATGGCATTGCCGTTTAATATTATTGATTATTTAAGGAGTGATATGATTGAGTAGCACAAATAAAACACCGTATCTTGAACTGAACAGCTGGGTAGGATCGGATATACCGAAACGCGAGGATTTTAACGAGGATAACAACATTATCGACTCGACAGTCGGTACACATATTGCAAACACAACAGCGCACACATCTTCTGCTGACAAAGCAAAAATCAACACGCCGTTTGTGGTTGTGCCTTACACCGGCAACGGTTCATCTTCAAGAGAAATCACAATTACTAACGATTTTTCGCCTAAATGGGGAATGGTTTTTAAGGTGAGCTACACGCCGTCGATTATGGATATTGACAACAGAACGGAATACAACTACTTCGGCGTTTTTACACCGAGCGGTTCAAACATCGGGCTTTCGCTCAGCGGAAAAAAGCTCACCGTTCAGCAATCCGCAACATCTGTGCTCGGAAATGAAATACGAAGCTATAACGAAAATGGCTCATCGTATATAATCATCGCATTCAGATAAAAAAATCGTTGTTTTTGCTTTACAAGCTGACGTAAATGTACTATAATAAATTGTCAAAATTAAAAGAAAACCGTTGAATGACATAACAGAGGACAGATTTATGGCAGTTTTTAAAGCATTTAAGGCATTCCGCCCGTCTGTAAAGAATCAGGCGCTTATCCCCGCTCTTCCCTACGATGTTATGAACACCGAGGAAGCAAGGGAAATGGTAAAGGGCAATCCCCTTTCATTCCTGCACGTTGACAAGGCACAGATTGACTTTGCGCGCGGCTTTGACCAGTATTCACACGAGGTTTACGAAAAAGCAAAGAGCAACCTGCTTGCACTTGAAGAAAGCGGCAATATGGTGCAGGATGAAACTCCCTGCCTTTACATTTACCGCCAGGTAATGAACGGCAGAGCGCAGACAGGTATTGTCGGCTGTGCTTCAATCGACGACTACAAAAACAATGTAATTAAAAAGCACGAGCACACGCTCGCTAAAAAAGAGCAGGACAGAATTAACCACGTTAATATCTGCGACGCTAATACAGGTCCGATTTTCCTGACATACCGCAACTCAAATGAGATTAACGATATGGTTTACGCGTGGACAAGGAATCACGACGCGGTTTACGACTTCACTGCAGACGGCGTTAAGCAGACAATCTGGGTTGTTGACGACAGAGAGGTTTGCGACAAATTGCAGAACGCTTTTGCTGATATTCCCGCGCTTTACATCGCAGACGGTCACCACAGATGTGCATCCGCTGTTAAGGTAGGCGAAATGAGAAGAAAGAGCAACCCGAACTATACGGGCGACGAGGAGTTCAACTTCTTCCTTGCAGTTTGTTTCCCGGACTGCGACCTTGAGATTATGGACTACAACAGAGTTGTTAAGGACCTTAACGCTTACTCGCTCGAGGGCTTCATCAAGAAAATCAGCGAAAAGTTTGAGGTCAGCGAGCTCGGCGAATGTAAAAAGCCAAGCGAAAAGCACACATTCTCAATGTACTGCGAGGGCAAGTGGTACACGCTCAAAGCAAAGGAAGGCACCTTTAATGAGGCTGACCCGGTTGCAAGGCTTGACGTGTCAATACTGCAGAACAACCTGCTTGCGCCCGTGCTCGGCATTGACAACCCCAAGACGAACGACCGCATTGAGTTTATCGGCGGTATCAGAGGTCTGGGCGAGCTTGAAAAACGCGCAAACAGCGATATGAAGATTGCCTTTGCAATGTACCCGACAACGGTTGACGACCTTATGTCAATCGCAGACGCGGACAAAATCATGCCGCCGAAATCAACGTGGTTTGAACCAAAGCTCCTGTCAGGACTGTTTATTCACCATTTATCATAAGAAAAATGCTACTCGATTTTCGAGTAGCATTTTTTGTGTAGGGGCGATTCACGAATCGCCCGCGGGTCGTCGGGGGGCGCCGACCCCTACATTTTTTTGATGCGCCAGATTACTGATTTGAGCGGATCTTCAAGGCGAATCGGGTGCGGCACGTTCATAAGGTAAGAGCCGCTGCGGATTTTTTCGCCCTCGGGAGTGTCAATCTTATATGTTGCGTTTTCATCAAGCCCTTTGAGTGTGAACGACTTGAACTGGCGGTTAAAGAACGAGGTTGCCGCCGAACAGATAAACAGCACGCTTTCGGACTTGTCGGCACTCACATACTGATTTGCGGACATACCGTCGTCGCGGTAATTCTTGAGTCTGTAGAGCTTGCCGAACTGCACGAGCTCGCGGATTTCCTTGTACATAGCAATGTAATACTTGCACTTTTCGATATCCTCAGCGCTGTATTCAAGCAGGTTTGAGCCGATTGACAGCGAGCCCTGCATCGATACATTAAACCTGAAATCGAGCGAGGTCGGGCGGCTGTGAGAATTCCAGTCAGTCACCCATGCACGCATACTCTTGCGCGGGTACAGCATTGAGAAGCCGCGCTGAATTTCAAGCCTGTCAACGGGGTCGGTATTGTCGGACGTCCACGCCATATCAAAGTGTTCGAGCGCGCCGTATTCCGCCCTGCCGCCGCCTGAGGAGCAAGCCTCAATCTGCAAATCGGGATACTTTGCTTTAAGTCTGTCTGCAACCTCGTACACTGCGAGAGTGTGCAGATACCAAAGGTCGCGCTGATTCTCGAGATTCGGCGCACCGATTTCGGAAAACGGGCGGTTCATATCCCACTTTATGTACTTGATATTATGCTTTTCAAGCATCTTATCCATAACGTCAAAGACATACTGCTTAACCTCGGGCATTGTGAGGTTGAGAACAAGCTGGTGGCGCAGTAGGCTCGGCTTGCGCTTGTCGTAATGGTACACCCATTCGGGATGCTCGCGGTAGAGGTCGGAATCCTCGTTCACCATTTCAGGCTCAAACCACAGGCCGAAGTCCATACCGAGCGCGTTTACGCCGTCAATCAGCTCATCAATTCCGTTGGGGAACTTCTCCTCGTTAACATACCAATCACCGAGGCCTGCCCAGTCGTTCTTGCGCTGACCGAACCAGCCGTCGTCCATAACAAAGAGCTCACAGCCGATGTCAGCGGCAATCTTTGCAAGCTTAAGCTGACCTTCAACATTGACGTCAAAGCCTGTTGCCTCCCACGAATTATAGAGCA
>CAYZPT010000164.1:0-3676 GCA_964480285.1 uncultured Bacteroides sp. | reverse complement strand
AAAAACGGGCAAAGCGTGTTTTTATCTGATAGCCCGTTCCTTCAGGTGCAAGTTCCATTGCAGTAACGGTTTCACCAAAGGTTGCCGCCCAAGAGTCAAAGTGTACCAAGCCCTGTTTTTCAAGCAAAGCGTACTGCAAATATCTTTGCATAGTGAACATCTCAACCATTGAGTTGCTGATAGGTGTACCCGTAGCAAAGCAAACACCTTTGTTTTCGGTCAGTTCATCAAGATAGCGACATTTCATATATAGGTCGCTTGACTTTTGTGCCTCTGTCTGTGATATACCGCCCACATTACGCATTTTTGAATAGATGAATAGGTTTTTATAATAATGGGCTTCATCAACGAATATTCGGTCAATTCCGAGTTCCTCAAAGGTAACGACATCATCCTTATTGCTCTGATTGTTCAGACGGTCCAATTTTGCTTCAAGACGTTTTTTAGTTGCCTCTAACTGCTTAATTGTAAATTTTTCGCTTTTTTCTGCTTTTAGATCTGCTATGCCGTTGACAATTTGGTCAATCTCCTGCTGTAAAGTAAATGCCTGTCTGCCTATGCTGACAGGTATTTTTTCAAATTGAGAATGACCGATAATGACTGCATCGTAGTCACCGGTTGAAATACGGCTGCAAAACTTCCTGCGGTTTTGCTTTTGAAAGTCCTTTTTCGTGGCAACGAGAAGATTGGCAGAGGGATAAAGAGTAAGATATTCTGCCGCCCATTGTTTGATAAGATGATTAGGAACAACGAAAAGTGATTTGTTACACAATCCAAGTCGTTTCGATTCTTGAGCGATGGCAGCCATTGTAAAGGTTTTGCCTGCACCGACACAGTGGGCAAGCAGAGTGTTACCTCCGTAAATTCCTCTTGCCGCAGCATTAACCTGATGTGGATTTAGGGTAATTGCAGGATTCATACCTTCAAAGGTGATATGTGAGCCGTCATATTCTCTTGGTCTGATGGAATTAAATCTCTCATTATATATCTTGCAGAGCCGTTCTCTGCGTTTCGGATCACGATATATCCAATCCTTAAAAGCTTGGGATATGAGTTCCTGCTTTGATTGAGCAAGAGCCGTTTCTTTCTTGTTTAGGACATTTTTTTCCTTTCCGTTCTCATCCTCAACCTTATCAAATACTCTGACAGATTTCAGATTTAAGCAGCTTTCAAATAGTCTGTAACCGTTTCTGCGGCGTGTTCCGTAATTCGTGGTAGCCGTTACATTATGTTTATCCATACCTTTGTTCTCAACAAACCACTCGCCCGTAGCTTCCGAATAGTGAATTTTCATATACCGTCTTGGAATTAACGGTGTTTCAAAAAGATGAAACATAAATTCAAGATAAACATCCTTTGGTACCCAAGTTGAGCCCAGCCTCACATCAATATCGCTTGCGGTAAGTTCTTCGGGTTGCATCTTTTCAAGTGCTTCAACGTTTATTTGATAAGCTGCGTCTGTTTCAGCGAATTCTTTGGCAGCAGCTAATTTCTCACGCACGTTGCCTGACAGATATTCGTCGGCAGGCAGATATTTATTACTGCTTTTCTGCGGATATTCGGGATTTAGGTATATAACGCCTTTCAGGTCGTTATATATATCTTCCTCGCTCTTTCCTGTAAGAGAGCACATATATTCCATATCAACAGTCGCTTTTTCACCGATAGATATGCCGTATGCTT
The DNA here is from genome assembly GCA_964480285.1 of uncultured Bacteroides sp. Taxonomy (GTDB): domain Bacteria; phylum Bacillota; class Clostridia; order Oscillospirales; family Acutalibacteraceae; genus Eubacterium_R. Next base: position 1,993 of record CAYZPT010000164.1, on the reverse strand, counting down.
CTACGGAAGTGTCTGCGTGTGTTTTCGGAGTGTGTGCTCTGATTGTTCTCTTTGTGAACATATCCGCCTTGCGTTCTAATTCGCCGTCTTTTATAACCTCAAGCGAGCAAAGCAGAGGATAAGAGTTATCATCAGAAAAAGCAGCAGAGTTGCCTCTGCTGTTAAGTAAACCGTATTTCTTTGTGTAGTTATCATAAAGAGCGTTTAGACTTGCCTGTTCTGCTTCTATATCGCTATCGGGATAATCAAGCGTTTGCAGTTCAATAAGCCTGCGGACGCTATCACGAATAGCAATCATCCCTTTAAGTCGCTGTTCACCCGTTGCAGTCGTTTTAACCTCTGTCATAACAGAATTGGTACGATAATAAACTTTGCCGTCAATAATCGTAAACGAATAATTTTTCACATCGGGGTCAGCAGGAATAGTGTTAAGCTCATCGTCAAAGGTTTCATCAATAGTGTACTCCTTGATTTCGCCCTTGATATTGCTAATCGCTTCCTCTAACAAGGTGTCAAGTGGTATATCGTCAAAGGGCTTGCAGGTGCTTTTCATCCCAAAGCGTCCTGACTCCATTACCATTTCGCCAAGTATCATTTCGGGATGCTCGGCAAAATAACTGTTCATTTGAATACCGTTTTCATCAATGTCAAGGTGCAACCAAGATGGCTCAATATCGGTAACACTTTCACGCTTTTGAAGGAACAGAATATCAGAAACAACCTCTGTACCGGCATTTCCCTTGAAGGTGTTATTAGGTAATCGAATAGCGCCGAGCAGTTCTGCTCTTTGTGCTATATATCTGCGTACATTTGAATTTGCCTTGTCCATTGTTCCTGATGAGGTTACAAGACACATAATGCCGTTAGGACGCAGCTTATCAAGTGATTTGGCAAAGAAATAATCGTGTATCAGAAAATTGTGTTTGTCATAGCGTCTATCGGATAATTTGAAATCTCCGAAAGGTACGTTGCCGACAACAACATCAAAGAAGCTATCAGGCAATTCTGCCTTTTCAAACGGCTGTGCAACGACAGACGAGGTCTGATAAAGCTGCTGTGCTATTTGTGCCGAGATACTGTCTATTTCTACACCATACATTTTGCTGCCTTTCATATTGTCCGGCAGCATACCGATAAAGTTGCCGATACCACAAGAGGGCTCAAGGATATTGCCTTGTGTAAAGCCCATATTTCCAAGTGCCTTATATATAGCAGCAATAACAGGCTGCGGCGTATAAAAAGCAGTAAGCGTACTTTCTCTTGCTGCGCCATATTCATCAGGCGATAAGGTTACAATGAGTTCCTTGTATTCATCCTCCCAAGCAGCGTTGCTTTCGTCAAATGCTTCGGGAATACCACCCCAGCCGACATATTGCGATAAGATTACTTGTTCTTCAGGAGTAGCAAATCTGCCATCAAATTCACACTTCTTGAGAACATTAATAGCAGCAACATTTCTGCGAAATCGCTCTTTTTTACCGACGGTTTCAATTTCCTTTTCAGCGAAATTATAGTCGTGTCGGGTTTCAAGCGGGATTTCGGGATGCAAGTCAAAGCCCATTGTTTTCGCCTTTGGCAGAATGCTTGGGGGTTCGTTATCATCTCTAACTGCTTCTTCTTTTTCGGGCAGTAACGGGAACATATCCTCAATACGCTCTCTGCGAAAGATAGGGAAGCCTGCGTTTTCTGCAAAGGTAACATCACGCATTGAAACATAGCCACCGTTGACCTCCTCAATGATAAAGTGAGAGCCATCCATGACGATTTCATCGCCTATCATTTCCGAGTGGTCGGGCTCTGCTACTTCTGTTTTTTCTTTTGCTTTTTCTGCATTAACCTTTTCAATAAACTCTTCCTCGTCATAAAGGAATACAAGGTCATCAAAGGATAACGACTCTAACTCATTGCTGATTAGCTTTTCAAGAGAATCATAGGTGCGGTCTGCAACCTGAACGCCGTCAAGATACTGAACAATTCTGAAATTCTCAAGGTC
>CAYZPT010000163.1:0-3783 GCA_964480285.1 uncultured Bacteroides sp. | reverse complement strand
ATTTATATGAGTTCATAGGTACTCGGTTTTTCCGTGGAGCCAACAATGGTCAATCCGTTAGCAGTTAGCCGTTAGCTGTTAGCAGCCCGGGCTATCTATATAATAGATAAACTATTGTTAGTCCTGTTTAATTTTGTAAAGATTAATTACTTCTTTACCTTAGGTTTCTTTGCACCGTATTTTGAACGGCTCTGCATTCTGCCGGTTACACCCTGAGTATCGAGTGTGCCGCGAATGATGTGGTAACGTACACCGGGAAGGTCCTTAACACGTCCGCCACGAACCATTACAACGCTGTGCTCCTGAAGGTTGTGACCAACACCCGGGATGTAAGCAGAAACTTCCATACCGTTTGTGAGACGTACTCTGGCAATCTTACGGAGTGCTGAGTTAGGCTTCTTAGGAGTTGCGGTTTTTACTGCTGTGCAAACGCCGCGCTTCTGAGGTGAAGCATTGTCTGTCATCACATTTTTCTTTGTGTTGAGACCCTTTAAAAGAGCAGGTGCTTTAGCCTTCTTTTCAAGTGACTTACGTCCTGTTCTGACTAATTGGTTAAAGGTAGGCAATAGTTTATCTCCTTTCTGTAGTATTTATGCGCCGTGCGCATAGGAAAAGCATTGCTTTTCCAGAATCCAGTTTCCGGATTCCATAGTCCAAAAGCAAAACTTTTACTATACGCACGCCACAGAGTGCAGCGAGCTGCACTCTGAAGCAGAGTAAAACGAATTAAAACACGGTTTAAAATGGCAGATTTGCCTTATCTCTGTGTTAAAAATACTCGGAATACGCAAGTATTCCTGCGTTTTTTGCCTTGACCTAAACCAAATCTGCACATTTTAAACTGCAAAGCACTTTAAATGCTTGGAGTTATGATGAAATTTGGTTTTTGAGGTCGAAGTTTTGCTGACGCAAAGCAAGAACGAAAACGCCAAAGTTCGCTTAAATACAGCATTTAAAGCGGTTGGAATTCGTCTTGCTCTGCTTCTAGCGTTTTGTACAAAGATTTGTGCCGAATTTTGTTAAAAGTGACAAAATTCTTGTGGCACGATTAGATATTATACACTGATAAAATAGCTTTGTCAAGCATTTTTATCAGGCAATACCATTATTCCATTGAGCTTGTAAGAAGCTCCTGAAGCTGCTCGAGATTAAGGATTTCCTCCTTGCCCTCTGCACTGAAATAGCTCGGAACAACATCAACATCGCGGAATACATCCATACCAGTGCCGGCAGGGATAAGCTTACCGATAAGAACATTCTCCTTAAGACCGATAAGAGGATCGCTCTTGCCCTTGATTGCAGCGTCGGTAAGAACACGGGTTGTCTCCTGGAACGAAGCTGCTGAAAGGAATGAATCTGTTGCAAGCGAAGCCTTTGTAATACCCATAAGAATCGGGATATACGTTGCATGTGTGAGCTTTTCGTCGCTCACTGCCATACGCTTGTCGAGCTTTTCGTTTGCAGCGTCAACGTCGCTTACGTCAACCATTGTACCTGCGATGAGGTCGGTGTCGCCTGCGTCGTCAACAGTACACTTCTTGAGCATCTGACGAACGATAACCTCGATGTGCTTATCGTTGATATCAACACCCTGTGTACGGTATGAGAACTGAACCTCTTTAATAAGGTAATTATACACAGCCTCTTTGCCGAGGATTGCAAGAACGTCGTGAGGATTCTTTGAACCCATTGTGAGTTCCTGACCCTTTTCTACGGTTGCGCCCTCAATGATATTTTCGTGAAGTCTTGCGCCGTAAGGAATGAGGTACTTCTTCTCGTCGCCTGTTTCCTCATTGAATACAACAACGTGGCGGCTCTTCTTGATTTCCTCAAAACGAACCTCGCCGCCGATTTCAGTAAGAATAGCGAGCTGCTTCGGCTTACGTGCCTCAAAGAGCTCCTCTACTCTCGGAAGACCCTGTGTAATGTCCTCGCCGCCTGCAACACCGCCGGTGTGGAAGGTACGCATTGTAAGCTGTGTACCGGGCTCACCGATTGACTGCGCAGCGATTGTACCAACTGCCTCACCAACCTGAACAGGCTCATTGAACGCAAGGTTTGAACCATAGCACTTGCAGCACACGCCGTTACGTGACTTACAGGTAATGAGTGAACGAATCTTAACTGACTTGAGACCTGAATCAGCAATACGCTTTGCATCCTCTTCTGTCATCATTCTGTCAGGCTCCATAAGGATTTCGCCTGTTTCAGGATGAACAACAGGATCAACAACATATCTGCCAACAAGTCTTTCCTCAAGTGACTCAAGCACACGGTTACCGTCCATGATAGCATAAACGTCGATACCCTCGTGACACTTACAGTCGTTATCGCGGATGATTACGTCCTGCGAAACGTCAACAAGACGACGGGTAAGATAACCCGAGTCAGCAGTACGAAGCGCTGTATCGGTAAGACCTTTACGCGCACCACGCGAGGAGATAAAGTATTCGAGGATGTTAAGACCTTCACGGTAGTTAGCACGAATCGGAACCTCGATTGTCTTACCTGAAGTGTTTGCGATAAGACCTCTCATACCTGCGAGCTGACGGAGCTGTGATGTACTACCACGAGCACCTGAGTCAACCATCATGTGAATCGGGTTGTGAGTACCATCAAAGTTACTTGTAAGCTCATTTGATACTTTGTTTGTACACTCTTCCCAAGCCTTGATTACGGCATCGGAACGCTCTTCGTTTGAGATTTCACCGAAGTTGTACTGAGACATAATCTCATCAACCTTGGATTCAGCCTCCGCAAGATATTCCTTCTTCTTTTCAGGGATAAGTGCGTCGATAACGGCAACGGTTGTGCCGGAAATTGTTGAATATTTGTAGCCCTGTGCTTTGAGCTCGTCGAGCATACGGGAAGCAACGGATACGCCGTGCTTTCTGATACACTTGTCAACGATTTTGCCGAGACCGCCCTTCTTAACAACGAAGGAAACCTCAAGTTCAAACTCGTTTTCAGGATCAGTTCTGTCAACAAAACCGAGATCCTGCGGAACAGGATTATTAAAGATCACGCGACCGATTGTAGTTTTAACAAGCTTTGATCTTGTTTCACCGTCAACCTCTTTGGTGAAGCGGATCAGGCACTCTGAGTGGAGACCGAGTGAGCCTTCCTGGAATGCCATCATAGCCTCATCCTTATCGCGGTAGATGTTGTATCTTGTGACTTCCTCACCGTCAACAACCTCTGTTCTCGGGCAACCTGCCTCGCCCTCTTTAATCATTGTGAGATAGTATGAGCCGATAACCATATCCTGAGTAGGAACTGCAACCGGCTTACCGTCTGACGGCTTGAGGAGGTTGTTTGCAGCAAGCATAAGCATTCTTGCCTCTGCCTGAGCCTCTGCAGAAAGCGGTACGTGAACAGCCATCTGGTCACCGTCGAAGTCGGCGTTAAACGCTGTACATGCAAGCGGATGAAGCTTGATTGCTCTGCCCTCTACGAGTACCGGCTCAAATGCCTGGATACCGAGACGGTGGAGTGTGGGAGCACGGTTAAGCATTACCGGGTGATCCTTGATTACAACTTCAAGGGCATCCCATACTTCAGACTTAACAGCCTTTTCAACTTCTTTTCTCGCTGATTTGATATTTGAGCATACGCCCACTTCAACAAGTCGCTTCATAATAAACGGCTTGAAGAGCTCGATTGCCATCTCCTTCGGGAGACCGCACTGATACATCTTGAGCTCGGGACCTACTACGATAACCGAACGTCCGGATCGCGCAGGGTGACGGTCAGGGTATAGTCGCCGTCCGGGGCGGACATGCT
>CAYZPT010000162.1:0-3827 GCA_964480285.1 uncultured Bacteroides sp. | reverse complement strand
CATAAGCTGCTTGCCCGTAACGCCGGCAACATCCTTGTCAACCCTGAACTCAATAGCTTCGGCACGCTGTGAAAACATATGATACAGCGTTTCGATATTATTACCGCGCGAAGCACTTTTAGCCCTGACATAAGCAATAATTGCCTCTGTGGTTATGTAACGCGGATAGATAATTGAACCGAGGTCAAGCCCGTCAATTACATCGTTAAACGTAAGACGGTTGATCTTTGTAATAACCTTAGCATCTGACACGCGGTTTGCGTAAAGCGTGAGCAGAATATTCTCCTCATCGCTGCCGGTAAGCGGAATGAATGATTCAACTGATTCTATTCCCTCTTCTCTGAGCAGATCTTCGTCAGTACCGTCGCCGTTTATAATAGTGGACTTAGGCAGAAGCATACTCAGTTCCTCGCATCTGCTCCTGCTCTTTTCGATAATCTTAACGCCTATACCGACATGGTGAAGCTGACGCGCAAGGTAATAAGTTGTATCACCGCCGCCGATAATCATAGCATCTTTAACATGGTTTGTCTTAAAGCCGATTGCTTTGAAGAATTCTCTTACCACCTTTCGCGGTGCAGCAACGGAAACATTGTCCCCTGCCTCAATAACAAAATCACCGGACGGAATGTGTATCTGGCCTTTACGTTCAATCGCACAAATAAGCACGTTTTCGGTTTTTGCACCTACTTCGGCAACAGTCATACCGTCTATCATCGAACCGCTTACAACTTTGAATTTAACAAGTTCAGCCTGACCGTGGGCAAACGAGTTAACATCGAGTGCAGTCGGAAGAAGCAGCACACGCGCCATCTCACGCGAGGCTTCAAGCTCGGGGTTAATAATCATTGCAAGCCCGAGTTTGTTGCGAAGATAGTCAATCTCAAGGCTGTAATCAGGGTTGCGAACACGTGCGATAGCCGAGCATTCGCCGACACGTCTGGCAACCGTACAGCAGAGCAGATTGAGCTCATCTGAATCGGTTACGGCAATAATAAGGTCGGTGTCCTTAATGCCTGCCTCCATCTGCATGGAGAAACTTGCGCCGTTTCCGACGACGCCCATAATATCGTAAAGATTAATAAGTTCGCTGACTTTGTCAGCATCTTTATCTATTACAGTGATAGAATGACCCTCAGCACTCAGCTGCTCGATGAGGGTAACGCCAACTCTTCCGCAGCCAACAACAATAATGTTAAGTCCCTTTGCCTTTTTCTTAAGAAGCATAACTTGTACCTCTGTATACGTAATCAAGTTTAATATATCACTTTAATTATAAAAATACAAGATAAAAAATAAAATACAGGGCGGAAATCTCCGCCCTGCCTGCGAGTTATCTCATTGACTCTTCATATGCCTTGATCATCTTCTTGACCATCTGGCCGCCAACGCTGCCTGCTTCACGCGAAGTAAGGTCACCGTTGTAACCCTGCTTAAGGTTAACACCTACCTCTCTTGGCGTTACATTTCTATCAGCAAGGGCTTTATCCAGCCCTTTTCTTTTTGGGCTTTCTGCCCTCATTTATTATCTGTTCTTCTTCCCTGATATTGCCGATAAAACGATAGACTATTCTAATGTCCTGAGTATAAGGGATATTATCGTGTGTGGCTTTTTGATAGCCGTCCGGTAATATTCTTTGACCTATTTCTATGCGTTCAATAAACGTTCTCACAATTTCAGGGGTTAGTTCTTCAATATGTGTATATTGCTTTGTAAGCTCAAAAAATCTTCCGTAAGTGCTCGCGATCTCATCATCTTCGGACTTTTGCTGTTTGATTTGAAGCAACCTGCTTTTAAGGAATTTTGTTTCATTTGTGAAATCCTCCATCGCAGATGAGTGCATTTCGTCTGTGATTCTTCCTGTGATATTGTCATTATAGAGCTTTTTGACAATTCTGTTTATCTCATCAAGCCGTTTTTGAATTGACTCAATGCTTTCCCCTGAGCCGTCATATACTGTAAGCTCTCGTTTTCGTTCAATCGCTTTATTGGTGATTGCTTTAATATCAGAAGGAGTAAGTTTGATTACTTCGTTCAAATCCCTTTTTATGATCTCAATAAGGTCAGCATATTTAACCCTCGCAGGATGCTCACAATGGTGTTCATTTCGCTTTGCTGCGTTATTACAGGATAAATACCAATACTTTTCCCGTTCACCGTTATACACACTACCAGCAGTTGAAAGAGCACAACCGCAATTTTCACAAAAGACAAGCCCGTTAAAAATACTGTGTCTTAACTGTGGATGCTTGCGCCAATTTTTAGTATGAACGCCTATCTGCACTTGTGCTTTATCAAAGGTTTCTATAGACACAAGAGGAATATGTGTGTTTTCTGTTACCACCCAATCTTCCTTTGGTACTTTCATTTTTACTTTTGATTTAATGGTAGGCGATTTGGTTTTCCCAAGAACAGTATGTCCGAGATAAACGGGATTAACTATAATTCGCTTAACCGTTGTGTTTACCCAAGTGCTTGTAGCTCTTGCTGCACCTTTCTCGCCAAAATTACCCGTTTGAACTCTATACTCTAACGGGGTCATATAACCTTCCTCTGTGAGAATACCCGCTATTGCTCTGCAAGAGATACCATCGGCAGCCAATTCAAATATATGCTTAACCGTATCTGCGGTATCAGGATTAGGAATTAACTTTCCTTTGTCATTTGGGTCTTTTTTATATCCGAAAGGTGGGCAGGCGCAGTATTCACCGTTTGCTCTTTTTTGGTTCATTACCTGCTTGATTTTTTTTGAGGTATCACGTAAATAAACCTCGTTCATCGCAAATTGAAACGGAGCCATTACGCTCATTTCGCTTGAATCAAAGTTGTCAGTTACCGTTATATAGCGAATATTATGTTCTGGAAAATATCGCTCTGCATAGTACATAGATTCCGATGCATTTCTGCCAAGCCTTGATAGGTCTTTTGTAATGACCATATTTATATTTGAATTTCCTTTTTCAATACTATTTATCATACGGATAAAATCAGGTCTGTCAAAGGTTGAGCCTGAATATCCGTCATCAATAAATTCGCCAACAACCGTTATATTGTGATTTTCACAATACGCTCTGACTATTTTTCTTTGGTTTTTAATACTTTCCGACTCTCCGTTTTTTGCTTCCTCAACAGAAAGGCGAAAATATACATAAGCAAGAATAATTACAGCCTCCATATATTTATTTCCTCCTTGTCGGCTGCACTATGTTATTATTTCTATAACACAAGTATAGCACAAGGAGTAATTTGCTTCAATTATGCGATTGCGATTTCTCGCTGGTAATTGTTTCCACAATGACATTTTTTAAGGGCTTTTCGCCCTTAAATACTCTAGAAATATTATAGTTTCTGTTACCTATCTTGTAGGTGGTTTCCTGTGGTAAAGCTTCAACTTTTTCCATTATATTGCCTCCAATATCATTTTTGGCAAATAGCAAAAATATATTCATCTAACTATATACTGATTAATATAAGGGAGAGCACCGCTTTTTACAGTACTCTCCCCATTGTTATTAGAAAGATTTATGTATGTTTGGTATTTGTCCTCTCACGCCCTATACATACGAATAGGCATATAGTAAAGCAAGGTGGTCAGCCTTGTCCATAGGAGTTTCACCTGCTATCCTTGGCTTGCTTTCGCAAAAGTATCATTGTCCCTTACTGCCTGTCGTCGCATACCCATCGTAACCCTTGATGGCTCGTAGCATGGCATATAGCCACTACAGCTGCTCGTCCACTCGGAACAACAGCAGGAATGTTTTACTATATGGATCAGCATCGCTGAGTTTCTTCTGTTCATAGAGACTGCGCTCATCAAGGATCTTCT
>CAYZPT010000161.1:0-3851 GCA_964480285.1 uncultured Bacteroides sp. | reverse complement strand
GCCTCGGTCATATTCCAGAGCTTGCCGATAAACTGGTCTGAAACGCCCATCTTTTTGGCGTCCTTAAGAGTGTCGACGTCACCGATATTGACAGAAAGCACCTTTTCAAAATCAACAATGTTCCTGAACTTGTCAAGGAAGAACATATCAATCTTCGTGGCGTTATAGATAAGGTTGAGATCAACGCCAAGGCGCATAAGCTGTGCAATGGCAAACAGCCTGTCGTCAGTACCGGTTTTGATGTAATCTATAAGCTCGTCCTCGGTGAAAGCGTCGAACTTCTTGTCGTAAAGGTGGCAAACGCCTGTTTCAAGCGAGCGGATAGCCTTGAGCAGCGATTCCTCCATCGTCCTGCCTATTGCCATAACCTCGCCGGTCGCCTTCATCTGCGTGTTCAGCGTGTTGTTCGCGTCTGCAAACTTGTCAAACGGGAAACGCGCAATTTTGCTTACAACGTAGTCGAGCGTAGGCTCAAACGATGCCGGCGTGTTTGCAATCTGAATTTCGTTAAGGTACATACCCACAGCGATTTTTGCGCTTACCCTTGCAATCGGATAGCCCGAAGCCTTTGAAGCAAGCGCCGATGAGCGCGAAACACGCGGGTTAACCTCAATAAGATAGTAATCAAATGAGTGCGGGTCGAGCGCAAACTGCACGTTGCAGCCGCCCTCAATTTCAAGCTCACGGATAATTTTGAGAGCCGAGTCACGCAGCATATGGTACTCTTTATTCGTAAGAGTCTGTGACGGAGCAACTACAACCGAGTCGCCGGTGTGAACGCCGACTGGGTCGATGTTTTCCATATTACAGATGGTTATCGCGGTGTCGTTAGCGTCGCGCATAACCTCGTATTCAATCTCCTTGTAGCCCTTAATCGACTTTTCAACAAGCACCTGATGAACGGGAGAGAGCGCAAGCGCGTTTTTAAGCATAATGCGGCACTCGTCCTCGTTGTCTGCAAAGCCGCCGCCTGTACCGCCGAGAGTAAACGCAGGGCGCAGTACAACGGGATATCCGATGTCCTCTGCTGCCTGCAAGCCTTCTTCAAGGCTGTTTGCAATCTCACTCGGGAGTACCGGCTCGCCAAGAGATTCACAGAGCTCCTTAAACAGCTCCCTGTCCTCTGCCCTTTCAATTGCTTCAAATGAAGTGCCGAGAATTTCAACGTCGCACTCCTCCAGTACGCCTTTCCTTGCAAGCTGGACTGCAAGGTTTAAGCCTGTCTGTCCGCCGAGTGACGGCAGAATAGCGTCAGGGCGCTCGTGGCGGATGATACGCGCAACGTATTCAAGTGTGAGCGGCTCCATATACACTTTGTCGGCGATATCGGTATCTGTCATAATAGTTGCGGGGTTGGAGTTAATCAGCACGACCTCATAGCCCTCTTCGCGCAGAGCAAGGCAAGCCTGCGTGCCGGAGTAGTCAAACTCGGCAGCCTGTCCGATAACGATAGGACCCGAGCCGATAACAAGCACCTTGTGGATATCAGTTCTTTTAGGCATTATCCTCACTCTCCTTTCTCATAAGGTCGATGAATTTGTCAAACAGATACGCACTGTCCTGCGGACCGGGCGCAGATTCCGGGTGATACTGCACGGAAAACAGCTTATTCTCCTTTGATTCAACGCCCTCTGCTGTATTATCAAGCAGATTCTTGTGCGTAAGCGTGAGTTCCGTGCCGTCGAGCGAATCAACGTCCACCGCATAAGAGTGGTTCTGCGAAGTAATTTCTATTTTACCTGTTTCAAGGTTCATTACGGGGTGGTTGCCGCCGCGATGACCGAACTTCATTTTGAACGTTTTAGCGCCGAGCGCAAGCGAAATCATTTGGTGACCGAGACAGATGCCGAAAATCGGCAGTTGACCTTTGAGTTCGCGCACAACGCCGATTACATTCTGCACGTCTTCAGGGTTACCCGGACCGTTAGAGAGAAACAGTCCGTCGGGTTTCAGCTTCATTATGTCATCAGCAGTAAAGTCACAAGGAACTACTGTTACGTTGCAGCCCTTTTCGTTGAGCTTGCGGATAATGTTCAGCTTGATACCGCAGTCAATTGCAACAACATCATACTTGTGGTTCGGCGTTCTGGAGTACCATCGCTTTTTGCAAGAGACGCGGGAAACCATATCAGTCGGTATTTCATACTCGCGCACCATTTTAAGCGCTTCCTCATACGGCAAGTCAGCGTCGCAAATCATAACCTTCTGGCTGCCTTCGTCACGGATAATGCGCGTAATCATTCGCGTGTCAACACCGCTGATGCCCGGGATATCGTACTCGTCAAGCACCTCGGACAGCGTTTTAGTATATCTGAAGTTAGACGGCAGATCGTTGTATTCACGAACAATCAATCCGCCCATTGTGGGAACTCGCGTTTCATAATCCTCATCGGTAACGCCGTAGTTACCGATAAGCGGATAAGTCATACAAACCATCTGGTCGGTGTATGACGGGTCGGAGATAATCTCCTGATAGCCGACCATAGAGGTGTTGAAAACGATTTCGTTAATCGCTGTCTTGTCGGCGCCGAAGCCCCAGCCGTAGAACTCCTTGCCGTTTTCAAGCACGATTTTTTTGTTATATGGCTTCATAAACAATCTCTCCTCCCTTTACGGTAAGTACATTTCTGCCGCAGACTTCCCAGCCGTCAAACGGCGTTGCCCTGCCGAGCGACAGGAACTCATCGGGATTTACCGTATATTCGCAGTCTAAATCAAGCAGCGCGAGGTCAGCGGTTTCACCGACTTCTATTTTCCCTGATCCGAGGTTAAATATCTCTCGCGGTCTGACTGACATCATATAAATCAGTTTTTCAAGCGTTATTACGTCGGTTTTAACAAGTTTGGTGTACAGCACCGGGAATGCGGTTTCAAGCCCTACAATGCCCATTGCCGACCCTGCAAGCCCTTTCGCCTTCTCCTCCTTGGAGTGCGGCGCGTGGTCGGTTGCAATCACGTCCACAGTGCCGTCAAGCACGCCGTCAAGCAGCGCCTGCCTGTCCTCTGCAGAACGAAGCGGCGGGTTCATCTTAAAGCGCCCGTCCTCCTGCAAGTCCATATCGCACAGCGTTAAGTAGTGCGGCGCGGTTTCGCACGTTACGTTTACACCGCGCGCCTTTGCCCTGCGGATAATGTCAACGCTCTCCTTGGTTGAGATGTGGCAAACGTGGTACTGGCAGCCCGTTTCCTCTGCGAGTTTACAGTCACGCTCAATCTGCGCCCACTCGCTTTCGGAGCAGATGCCCTTGTGCCCGTGAAGTTTTGCATATTCGCCGTCGTGAATATATCCGCCGTGCAGAAGCTCGTTCACTTCGCAGTGCGCCGATATTGCCTTGCCGAGCTTTGCGCACTCGGTCATCGCGGCTTTCATATCGCTTTCGCCCTGCACGCCGCAGCCGTCGTCGGAAAAGCCGACAGCCATATCCTTAAGGCTCTCAAAGTCAACAAGCTCACCTGCGCCCTTGCGCCCTTTGGTGATAGACGCAAATGGAAATACACCGATTTTGGCATCACGCTCAATTATATCATACTGAGCGCTGATGCCATCCACACTATCAGGAACAGGGTTAACATTCGGCATTGTGCACACCGCAGTGTACCCAGCCTTTGCCGCAGCGGCAGTGCCTGCAGCAATTGTTTCCTTATAAGAAAAACCCGGCTCGCGAAGATGAACGTGAACATCTGCGAAAGCCGGAATCAAATACTTACCCTGTGCGTCAATAACGGTATCAGTGTCAGCAGAAATGGAAACACCAATAGCGGCAATTTTGCCACCGTCAATAAGCACGTTATTCTTTATAAAATTATCGCCCGTAAATACGAATGCGTTTTTAATTAACATAGACATAAGC
>CAYZPT010000160.1:0-3858 GCA_964480285.1 uncultured Bacteroides sp. | reverse complement strand
ATTACATCGCCCAGCGGTGTAAAATCGAGGTGGTTTTTGTAAAATGTTGCGGTGACCTCGGTGCCGTGGTCGTCGGGGTGCTCGTCGGCAGTTTTTGACTGTACTGTGAGCGTGCCGCCCGTCTGCTCTGCCGCAAGTTTAAGCAGCGGAACGCCGAGCCCGACCTTGCGCGTGGTGCGCGTGGTATAAAACGGGTCGATTACCGAGCGCACAACCTCCTCGCTCATACCGCAGCCGTCGTCCTTAAAGGTGAGCATAAGCAAATCGCCCTGCTCGTCAATAAGTATCTGCGTGAGCGTTGCGCCGGCTTTAACCGAGTTTTCTGCAACATCTAATATATTTAATGATAATTCTTTCATAATTCCAATGTAATTGAGAATTGAGAGTTGAGAATTAAGAATTCCGGTTGGACTTCGTCCACACCTATTATAATCAGGTATGGGCAGAGCCCGTCATTAATTCTCCATTCTAAATTCTACATTCTCAATTGTGCAAAAATATTTTTTCGCACAAGCGCGCTGCTGTACGGTTCGTCGTCAACTTCAAAGAAGTTCTCTTTGTCGCGCATATTTTCAAGGTAGTGTGCGTCGGAGCTGACAATCACCGTTTTATCCTGCAGGTTATACTTTTCGACATATTCGGCAACCTTGTCCTTCTGATTAATCTCCACAATGTCAAAATGCGGAGTTTCGGGAAAAGTGCCGAGCACTTCAATAATACCGTTAGCGGGACGGTCGATATGTGCGGGATAGCAGATGCCGCCGTACTTTGCAACAAGCGCAGGTGCCTCCTCAAGCGACACGGTGGTCGCATTCGAGAGCAGGTATTCGTCCTCGCCGATAACATTGTCCTCGCCGTCGGTAATAAGCTGATTGCCGAAAATCTCTTTTTTATTCTTTATCTTAATCCTGCGGCTGTCAATCTCCGCATCAAACGCCATAGCGTTTTCAAGCGTTTCAAACAGGCACACGACGTGAATATCCTCGCTGGTGGTGAGCTCCATACCGGCAATCGGTATAACGCCGTAGCGCTTGCAAGCCTCAAAAAACGCGGGGCAGTTTTTGCAGGTGTTGTGGTCTGTAAGTGCAATCACGTTCAGTCCGCAGAGCGTTGCCATACCGGCAATGTTATTCGGCGTGCTGTCGTCATCGCCGCAGGGAGAAAGACAGGAGTGCAGATGAAAATCGTAATAGTACCTATTCATCAGACCTTACCTGTGAGTGCCTGCGCAGCCTCAAAAGCGGGGAGATCGGTTCTGAGCACGTTAATCTCCTTCTGCTCAGCGGTAGCCTTAAGCTCATCGTCAAGGTTAACGCCCTCTGCAAGAATAACGCACGCAACGTCGGACAGCGAAGCAACAGCAATAACATTTACGTTGCTCATAATCGTAATCCAGGCGTTGTCCGCCTGCGCTCTGCCCATTACCCAGCTGAGTAAATCACCGACATAAGCGCCGCTGACCTCTCGGTCCGCATCGGGAAGGCAGACTGCTTCAAAATTACAGGCAGTCATCAGTTCATTCACTGTCATCGTCCTTCTCCTTTCCGATCGGTGCTGTGCGCAGGATAAGGCAGTCGTTCTTGTTTGCTATACCCCTGATAACATCCTCCGCAAACGCGCGGCACGAAGGCGCACCGCAGGCGCCGCAGTCTATACCCGGCAAGGTGTCTTTATAGCTCTGAATATCCGCCATCATACGCATCGACTCTGCCATACTGCTTGACAACCGTGCAATCGGCTGATACTCAGGCAATTCGTTAAACAGGTATGAAGCAGGGATATAGTTATCGTTAATAAAGTTCTGCGATACCGGCAGATAGTGGCGCAGCGACTGTAATCTCGCCTTTGCGATAAACGGATTTTCCACTGCCATTACACCGCCGACGCAACCGCCGGGGCAGGCGTTGAGCTCAACGAACTCAAGCTGCGGAATGTTGCCGTTTTCAATCTGGTCAAGCACGCGGTTTACATTTTCAATACCATCGGCGGCAAGATAATTCTCATTAAACAGCGCCGCGGACTCACCACCTGAGCTTGCCCAGCCAATACCGATTATACCGCTTTCGCAAAGAGAGTTAAGCTCGTTGTCGTGCGACATTTTGTTAATCAGCATAAAGTATATATCGCTGATTGACACAACCTCGTCAACCTGGCTCTTATATTCTGCAAAGCCGTTTTTAACATAACTTACCTTTGCGGGACACGGCGAAATAAAGCAAACGCCGATATCCTCCGGGCGAAGGTAAGAATGCTCGCGCAGTGCCTTTTCCCTTGCAAGTCGTGCTGCAACCTCCATCGGGGGAAGCATATGTAATATATTGTCGCTCAGCGACGGGAAACGAAGCCCGATAAGCCTGACTATTACAGGGCACGCTGAACTGATAATCGGTTTTTTGATTCCGTCTGTTTTGAGGTAAAGCCTGGTGTATGCCGAAACAAGCTCAGCCGCCTTGCTTACTTCAAAAACATCGTCAAATCCGATTTTTGTTAAACCGTCGAGAACAAAGTCCACATCGTCAAGATTGTCAAACTGACCGTAAAGCGTGGGTGCAGGGAGCGCAATTTTGTACTTGAAACGCTCCATATTCTCGAGCTTGCCGCAAACGGCTTTTTTAGCCTTGTGCGGGCAGTTACGAATGCACTCGCCGCAGTCAATACATCTTGCGTCGTTGATAACAGCGTGACCGTCCTTTATGCGGATTGCCTCTGTGGGGCAGTGCTTAAGGCAGGTTGTACAGCCCGTGCACTTGCTGCTGTCAAGTAAAACAGAATGTTCGTAGTTGTTCATATATAATCATCAATCCTTGTTGCCTTCCCCCTCGGGGGAAGGTGGCTGCCGCCAGGCAGTCGGATGAGGGGGCTTGTTTTCAAACGCGTTCTAATGCGGTTCCCCTCATCAGTCTGCTCCAAGTGTTCGCAGACAGCTTCCCCCCCAGGGGAAGCCTAATAGGTTTAATTGATTCTATTGAAGGTTTACCTTCATAGTAACCGTAGTGCCAACGCCGACCTCGGACTGAATATCAAGCGAATCTGTATAGCGCTTCATATTTGGAAGCCCCATACCTGCGCCGAAGCCGAGCGAGCGGGTCTGGTCTGACGCCGTGGAGTAGCCCTCCTGCATTGCCTTGTTAATATCCTCAATTCCGGGGCCCTTATCGGCAAGGACAATCTCAATTGAATCCTCGTTGACCTTTACCTCAGCCACACCGCCGCTTGCGTGGATGACCATATTAATCTCGCCCTCGTACATAGCGATGGACACCTTGCGTATAATCTCAGGCGGGACACCGAGGCGTCTTAAAATCTTTTTGACCTGAACGGACGCCTGACCTGCTGAAGTAAAATCGTCGCCGTCTACATCAAACTGAAAAACTAACTCTTCGCTCATAATTTCACCGCGCCGGAGTTAAGACCGTTTGAATAGATAATTCCGCAAGCCTCATAAAGCCTTTTGTCGCTTGACATAATTACAAGCCCGCTTTTGTCGGCAAGGTCGAGCATATCGTCCGTAGGCATTTTTGACCTTACGAACACAACGCACGCCATATCCATCATTTCGGCAGTTCTGATTACCTGAGGGTTTACAAGACCTGTTAACAGCACAGCCTGGTCCTTAACATAAGCGAGAACGTCGCTCATAAGGTCGCAACCGCAGGCAGAGTGAACCTCCTGGTCGAGATTTTCCTCGCAGCAAAGCACCTTTGCGTCAAGCAAGTCCCTGATTTCTCTGATTGTCATAACACAAATCCTTTTTAAATTACAAAGTTGTTATGCTGAATACTTTTCGATGATACCCGGAATATCGTCCTTGGTGAGTTTGCCGTAAACCTCGTCGTTAACCGTAAGAACGGGGCCGAG
>CAYZPT010000159.1:0-3905 GCA_964480285.1 uncultured Bacteroides sp. | reverse complement strand
CCGTGACATGCTATGCAACATGGAACGGCTGGGAGAGGAATCTATCATTTCTACTTGCTCTGTGAACGGCAAGTTTATCTTCGTCTGAATGCTCTTCCATACCAAGAATTGCGATGATATCCTGCAGTTCCTTATACTTCTGCAGGTACTCCTGCACCTGACGGGCAACTTCGTAATGCTCTTCGCCGACAGTATCTGCTTCAAGAATACGGCTGTTTGACTCAAGCGGGTCAACAGCGGGGTAAATACCCTTTTCAACAATCTTTCTTGACAGTACGGTGGTAGCGTCAAGATGCGCAAAAGTGGTTGCAGGCGCGGGGTCGGTAAGGTCGTCGGCAGGCACGTAAACAGCCTGAACAGATGTGATTGAACCGTTCTTTGTAGAAGTAATTCTCTCCTGCAGTTCGCCGAGGTCGGTAGCCAGAGTCGGCTGATAACCTACGGCTGACGGCATTCTGCCGAGCAGTGAGGAAACCTCTGAACCCGCCTGAATAAATCTGAAAATATTATCGATAAACAGAAGCACGTCCTGGTGCTCTTTATCACGGAAATACTCAGCCATTGTAAGACCTGTTTCCGCAACACGCATACGTGCTCCGGGCGGTTCGTTCATCTGACCGAACACAAGCGCAGTCTTTGCAAGAACGCCCGATTCCTTCATCTCGTTCCACAGGTCGTTACCCTCACGTGAACGCTCACCTACACCGGTGAAGATGGAATATCCGCCGTGCTCGGTTGCAACGTTGGTAATAAGCTCCTGAATAAGTACGGTTTTACCTACGCCGGCACCACCGAAAAGACCGATTTTACCGCCCTTCTGGTACGGTGTGAGCAGGTCGATAACCTTGATACCTGTTTCAAGAATTTCAACCTCGGATGACTGCTCCTCAAATGCGGGCGGACGGCGGTGGATAGACCAGTGCTCCTCGTTGTCAAGATTCTCAAGGTCGTCGATAGTTTCACCGACTACGTTGAAAAGTCTGCCGAGCGTTTTTTCGCCGATCGGCACCTTGATAGCGTCTCCTGTAGCCTCAACCTGCATATCCTTGTAAAGACCGTCGGATGCAGCAAGCATAATACAGCGCACCATACCGTTGCCGATATGCTGTGCAACCTCCATAACAGCCCTTTTGTCGCCGTTTTGCACCTCAAGTGCATCTTTAATTTTCGGGAGCGTGCCGTCGAATCTTACGTCAACAACAGGTCCCATAACCTGAACTATTTTTCCGTAACTCATAATAATTCAATCCTAATTAGTTTGTTTTATTTTTAGAACGTGCGCCGGCAACAACCTCGGTAATTTCCTGAGTGATTGCCGCCTGACGTGCGCGGTTATACTGAATGGACAGCTCGCGAATCATGCTCTGCGCGCTATCGGTAGCAGTCTGCATAGCCATCATTCTGGCGTTGTGCTCACTGCAGAAAGACTCAACAAGCGCGCCGTAAATAAAGCCTGTGATGTAGTCGGGCACGATTTTGTTGAACACCGTCTGAGGATCGGGCAGAAGCACTGCGTTATCGTAGCGCTCAACGAGCTCATTCTCCTGCATCTCGATACGCTCGGGACTGAGCGGAAGCAGACGTCGGCTTCTCGCCTCAACTGTCATGGAATTCACCATCTGTGTGTAAACAACGTAAAGCTCGTCAATCTCGCCGTTTTCAAACAGCTCGGTTAGTCTGCCTGCAATCTCCCTTGCGCGGTTCATATTCGGATCCTGCGCGGTGTACTGAAAGTTGATATCAATATCGATATCCTTCTTCTCAAAGTAATGCCTGCCGAGCTGACCGACTACAAACAGCTTGTCATCAGCGCCGTCGGTTCTGATTAACTCCTCCGCAAGCTTGATAACATTGTGGTTATACGCGCCTGCAAGACCTTTGTCGGCAGTGATTACAAGTAGACCGATCTTTCTGTCGCTATTCATTTTATTTTCACGTTTGTCGAAAAATTTGTTACCTGCCTCGGGATTCTTGTCAAGAATTTTTGCAAGTGAATCCTGAATAAGGTAGAAATACGGCTCCGTGTTTTTTAAATCTCTGCGGGCTTTCTGCAACTTCGACGAGGACACCATGTACATGGCGTTGGTAATCTTCATCGTGTCCTTAATCGACTTGATTCTGCCCTGTATTTCTCTAGCGTTTGCCATAAAATTTCTCCGAAATTAATTGAGAGTTGAGAATTGAGAATTGAGAATTTCGGGAGGGCTTCCCTTGGAGCGGGCGCCAGACCCTTTTGTCACCTATGGTGACATTTCCCCTAGTAGGGGAATCTCCCTCACCCATTATATAATCTGGTGCGGCTGTGCCGCCATTAATTCTCCATTCTCCATTTTCCATTCTCAATTCTTAAACGCTTCTGCTGCTTTAAGAATTCTATCTTTAAGCTCATCGTCGAGCATCTTTGTAGTGTCAATATCATTGATAATATCAAAGTGCTGGTCGTCAAAATATGCAAGCAGTTCAGCCTGATACTTCTTAATCTCGTTTACCGGCACATGGGTAAAGCCCTTGCCTATAGCAACAACAAGAGTGATTACCTGGTGCGCGAGTGACATCGGGTTACCGAGCGGCTGTTTTAAGAGCTCCATAAGACCTTTACCGTACTGGAGCTGCGCCTTTGTTTCGGCATCGAGGTCTGATGAGAACTGAGTAAATACTTCCATTTCCCTGAACTGTGCAAGATCTACACGAAGCGAACCGGCAGCCTTCTTCATAGCCTTTGTCTGCGCCGCACCGCCGACACGCGATACGGAAAGACCTACGTTAACCGCAGGGCGCTGACCGCTGAAGAAGAGGTCGGATTCAAGGTAAATCTGACCGTCGGTAATGGAAATTACATTGGTCGGGATATATGCCGAAACGTCGCCTGCCTGAGTTTCGATTACAGGCAGCGCGGTTATGGAACCGCCACCGAGCTCCGGTGTAAGACGGCTTGAACGCTCAAGCAGTCTTGAATGAAGATAGAATACGTCGCCGGGGTACGCTTCACGTCCGGGCGGTCTTTCAAGCAGCAGCGAAATTGCACGGTATGCAACAGCGTGCTTGCTTAAATCATCGTATACAATAAGGCAATCCTTGCCCTGATACATAAAGTATTCCGCAATTGCGGTTGCCGAATAAGGTGCAATATACTGCAGTGACGCCGGTTCGGCAGCGTTTGCACAAACTACGATTGTATAATCGAGCGCACCGTGTTTTTCGAGATCGCCGACAAGCTTTGCAACTGTGGAAGCCTTCTGACCGATAGCGTTGTAAATACAGATACAATCCTTGCCCTTCTGGTTGAGAATTGTATCGAGCGCAATCGAGGTCTTACCTGTCTGACGGTCACCGATAATCAGCTCACGCTGACCGCGACCGATCGGGAACATTGAGTCAATAGCAAGAATACCCGTTTCAAGAGGCTGAGATACAGACTTTCTGTCAACAATAGACGGAGCAGGCTGCTCAACAAGTCGGTAGTCGTCCGCGCTGATGTCGCCCTTGCCGTCGATAGGTTCGCCGAGCGCGTTTACAACTCTGCCGATAAAACCTTCGCCTACAGGTACGCCCGCCTTTTTATGCGAACGCTTAACACGCGATCCCTCGCTGATTTCGTCCTCTGTACCGAAGAGAATACAGCCAACTGTATTTTTCTTGATATCCTGTACCATTCCCTTAACGCCGGATTCAAAGATAATAATCTCGCCGTACATAACGGAATCAAGTCCGTGAATGGTCGCAATGCCGTCGCCCACGCTGATAACGGTGCCGATTTCCTCACCCTTGGTTTCGAACTCAAAGTCCTTGATATCCTCTTTAAGTATGGAAATGATACCACCTGCATCGACTTCGTTATTCTTAACTGCGTTCTTTTCAACGCTCTCTTTGATGTCGCGGAGTTTTGACCTCAAACTGCGGTCGAA
>CAYZPT010000158.1:0-3911 GCA_964480285.1 uncultured Bacteroides sp. | reverse complement strand
ATCGAGTGGGAATAATAAATTCTTAAATAGTTAACTCCCGAAACCCTGCAATAAAGCGGGTTTCGGGAGTTTTCTTTTTAATCTTGATAACACATTAAGGCTACATTTATAGACACAAACCCCTTGACATATATTTGGTAAAGTATACAATAAAGTTATAATATATTGAGGATTGATTTATGAACACAAGAAAAAATCTTATAATGTTATTTAGCGGCGGTCAAATTGTAGATAAAACTTCAGAAATCGAGAGTTGCGAATATAATGATTTAAAGCACAAATATGATATAAAGTTTTATAACAGCAACAAAATATATCATTATGGTTACAGTAGCGTTGAATGGTATAGAAATCCTAAATGCATATCTCCAGAATTTGTGAAAATATCGCACGGCGACATTGACCTTTATAATATTGAAAGCATTTACGTCTTCAATGACGAATATTGGCACGTTGTCTTTTCTGGCAATCCATGTATTAAAGAGATAACTTATCATAAAAACGAACTGAAAATAGAGTTTTCATGTCTTGAAAATGCCGAAGCGAAGAATGTCTTTAACTATCTTAAATGTATTACTAATGAAATAAGTGTAAGGACTGAGGATGATAAAAAATTATTGGCAAATCAATATGCTTCGTTAGAAGAATACATAAGTGAATGTACTATTGCTGCCCAATATCTCAATCCAACAACTCTAAAGAGCGAAGCGCTAAGCGGAACGGTTATTTTTCCTTTTGGAAGCAATGCAGGTCAGACGCAGGCTGTTAATAATGCACTTGAAAATAATGTTAGTGTTATTGAAGGTCCTCCGGGTACAGGTAAAACCCAAACTATTCTTAATATTATTGCAAATTTGGTTATCAGGGGCAAAAATGTTGAAATTGTTTCAAATAATAATTCTGCAACTGAAAATGTGTATGAAAAGCTGTGCAAATACGGGTATGGCTTTATTGTAGCGCCGCTTGGAAAAGACGAGAACAAAACAAGATTTATCGAATCACAAACGGGAATTTATCCGGATTTAACGGATTGGAAAATTGAAACAGAAGAGTATTTAAAAACAAACAACAGAATTGCTGAAATATCTGTACAACTTAATGACATTTTTAACAGTCAAAGAAAACTTGCAGAATTAAGGCACGAACTGTCATCACTTAACACAGAAAGAGTATATTTTGATAAGTATGGCGATGAAAATGATATACCAAGCATTACCCCGAGAAGAAAGGTAAAATCAGAAAGGATTCTAAATCTTTGGATGAAACTCGATAATAATTTGCAAGTATCATTTTATCAAAAGGTTTTGTTTTTGCTTTGCTATCCAAGAAAGTACAAATACTTATTAGACGAAGATACTGATAGAATAATTGCTGCAATTAAGAAAAGCTATTATCCTTGTAAAAACAACGAGTTGCGTGAACAAATAGCAGACATTGAAAAGCTTTTGGAAAATGAAAACTCAAATGAACTGTTAGATGAATTTACTGTACTCTCGCAAAAGGTTTTTAAGTATCACTTATACAATAAGTATGGCAAAAGAACATCCAGACGTGTTTTCAAAAAAGAAGATTTATGGCAAAGATCACGTGAGTTTGTGAACGAATATCCCGTTGTTTTAAGTACAACATATTCATCGAGAAGCAGTTTAGGTAAAAACCACATTTACGATTGCGTAATTATGGATGAGGCATCGCAAGTAGACGTTGCAACGGGAATGTTGTCAATGTCGTGTGCAAGAAACGCGGTTATTGTCGGCGACAGAAAGCAGTTACCAAATGTAGTTACCGAGATTGACAAGCAGAAAACCAAGCAGATTTTTAAATTACATAATATTGACGAAGGCTATGATTTTTCAGAATACAGTTTTCTTGATTCTGTTTGTAAAATGTTACCCGATGTAAAAACGACCTTACTAAGAGAGCATTACAGATGTCACCCTAAAATAATTGAGTTTTGTAATCAAAAGTTCTATGACGGGCAGCTCATTATTATGACAGAAGATAATGGCGAAACAGATGTAATGAAGGTCTACAAAACCAATATTGGTAATCATGCAAGGGGCAGATACAGTCAGCGTCAGATTGATGAAATTACTAATCATATTTTGCCTGACATTTCTGAAACGGATATAGGCATTATTACACCTTATAGAGATCAGGTTAAAGCGATAACAGAGCAGGTTGACAGCAATATCCTTACGGCGACCGTCCATAAGTTTCAGGGCAAAGAAAAGGACGTAATTATTATGTCAACCGTTGATGACGTGATTACCGAATTTTCTGATGATGCAAATCTGATCAACGTTGCTGTTTCAAGAGCAGTTGATAAGTTTAGAATAGTAGTAAATCCCGATAAACAGAACAGCAATACAAATATTGGCGATTTAGTGCAGTATATTGAGCATAACAACTTCGAAGTTGTCGATAGCGACATTAACTCTATCTTCGATTATCTTTATGTTCAGTATCAGGATGAAAAGAAGAAATACTTAGAAAACAGCAAAAAGATTTCAATTTATGATTCGGAAAATCTGATGTATAAGCTCTTAACAGACCTTTTGCAAGAGCAAGGGTATGACAATCTTGGTGTTGTTGCTCATTTACCTTTAAGGGAATTGTTCAAAAACAAAGATAAGTTGACGGAAGATGAATTATTATATATCAACAGAGAAGGAAGTCATGTTGATTTTATGATTTATAATAAGGTCACCAAAATGCCGGTTCCAGGAATAGAGGTGGACGGTTTCAATTATCATAAAGAAGGAACCGAACAATACAAACGAGATGTAATGAAAGATGCAGTTTTTGAAAAGTATCAACTGCCATTATTAAGGTTAAAAACAAACGGGAGCAGAGAAAAAGAAATTATAATTAAAAAGCTGAATAGAATATTCAACAAGGAATTGCAATAACGCAATTCCTTGTTTTAATACCAAATAGATGAGGTAACACCCCATTTGCACATTGATTTCATCCCGTTTACCACCCACAGCACCCGTGGATTAGACACCCGAGTATCTATGAAGCAGGCACTTGAAAGGCAGGGCTTCAGTGGCTCCGGCAGGAGTGATACGGAGACAATGGCGTGGTTACAATCCGAAAAAGAAGCCCTTGCAAATATAATGGAACGGCATGATGTTGAGTGGGAATATCAGGGTAACCAGCGAGAGCATCTCTCCGTTTTGGAATACAAAAAGGAACAGCGAAACAAGGAAGTTGCGGAACTTGAAGAGGAGATTAAAGCGTTAATAACGACTGCAGAAGACCTCACCTCAACGGTTGATAAGGTAACGGATATAACTAACAACGAGGCGTTTGAGAAAGAGTTTACTCTCCCTGAACCTCAACGTATGGAGTCTGCAAAGAGTTACAAAAGCCGCATTGAGGGTATGTTCAACAAGTTAAAAGCGTTTGTGAAAAATGTATTCGTTGAGTTGATGAAGGCACGAAGCTTGAATGCTGAATTGTATAGCAAGAACACAAGCTTAGGTTTCACCAACATTGACTTGCGGAATTCAAATCGTCATTACCAAAAGGAAAACAAAAAGCTGCGCAAGCAGTTGGCAGATTACCGCTTGTTACGAAACGTTCTCGGCAAACAGCGGGTCGACCAAATACTTGAAGCAGCAAAACACCCAAACAGAAAAGAAAGGAAGCATAAACATGAACAAAACTTTATCAGATAAGAACAACGGACTCGATTACACGCTTGTAAACGGAGTATATCTCCCTAATCTCATCTCAACAGAAACAAATTATGAGATTGGAATGTGGGGACAGAGGCACCTTGATTATATCAAGAAGCATCGCAGAGCATTCTATTTCAATCTCAAAACGAGCTGCAAACTCAACTCATATCTGCACGAGGTTGACATCCGTGCAACCGAGATGTATGACCGTCTTGTGAAGCA
>CAYZPT010000157.1:0-3959 GCA_964480285.1 uncultured Bacteroides sp. | reverse complement strand
GGGCAAGAACTTCCGCTTTACGCTGACCACCAACGGCATGCTGGTGGACGACGACAAAAATAATTTACCAACGGTAAATTTAACAATTCGTAATAAAAATGTTATTGTATATTAATATGTTTTTTAGTATAATAATACTATGTTATCTCGGGCGGGGCGGAATACGGCGCCGACCCGCCATATCGGTGGTGAAAATATGCTCGGCAAATACGTTAGGGTCAAGGTCGTTAGACCTATCGGCTCTGATGATGAAGCGGGCTACACTTATCCACTCAACTTCGGCACAGTTTACGGCAATGAAAAACAATGGGCGTTCATCATGGGCATTCATCATCCTGTGCGCAATTTTGACGGCAGGGTTATTGCGATTATGAGCGACCGCAAGGCGAAGAAATACATCTGGATAGTAGCACCCAAAAGCACCCGCTTTATCATTAATGATATTAAAAACTATATTAATCTGGAAAAGGACTTCCCCACTTACCGCATTGACTGCCTGTATGAGAGCAGCTGCGGCGCTGTTGTGTACCGCGATATAAGGGGCGAGGTTCGTTTTCTGCTGATTAAAAACAACCGTTCCGCTCACTGGGGCTTCCCAAAAGGGCACATCGAGCCAGGCGAGACCAAAAAGCAGACCGCCTACCGCGAAGTGCTTGAGGAAACGGGTATTCACATCAACATTCACGACGGGTTTGAGTGTGTGTCGCGCTATAAAATCCGCGATACTATTGAAAAAACGGTGTCGATTTTTGTCGCTACGACCAAGGACACAAACACCTCCATTCAGGTGGAGGAGATTGAGGATTACATCTGGCTGACGTACGACAGAGCAATGAGCCTGTTGAAGTTTGATAACGATAAAAACATTCTCTCGTCAGCGTATGAGTTTCTGAATGAGAACAATTATATTTAATGATGAATGATGAATTAATGGCGCTGCGCACGGCTATTGTAGGGGCGTGCTTTGCACGCCCGCGGGAGACCAAAGGTCTCCCCTACGGTTGTACACAGCAACGTTTGTGTAGGGCGCGATGCCCTCATCGCGCCGCCAATATAAATGCCCGTGCGGCGAGCACCCGAAATTTATACTTCATCATTCATAACTCATAATTTTCAACGGAGTTGAATCTATGCAAGAAGTCTGCAGAACAATACAGGAATTCCTGACAGCTCACGGTATACCCGACTGGCTGGTAGTATTCATCATATCGCTGTGCCCCATTCTGGAGTGCAGGCTCGGACTCATCACGGCAATCGGCGTGCTGAATATGAACAAATTTTGGGCGTTCGTGATTTGCTTTATCGGCAACATCATCCCGATTCCGTTCATCCTGCTGCTCATCAACAAAATATTTGAACTGCTCAAAAAGATACCCTATATCAAGGTACCGATTATCTGGCTTGAGGAAAAAACGCTCAAGCGCAAGAGTAAAATCGACAAGTACGGCATATGGGGCTTGCTGTTTTTCGTAGCGGTTCCGCTGCCCGGCACCGGCGCGTGGACGGGCTCGCTGCTCGCCGCGCTGCTGCATCTGGATTGGAAGAAGAGCTTCGGCGTAATCACCGTGGGCGTGTTCATCGCGGGGCTGATTATGACCATCGTGAGCATTTTCGTGAATATTGCAGTATTTGCTTAAAGTATGAAAGAATATCTATTAACCCTTTGCCGTGCATTTTTGTACGGCGAAAAAATTATGCTTGACGCTTCAGCCGATTACGAAAAGCTGTACAAACTGTCAAGCGTACATAATTTGAGCGCGGTCGTGTTCTGCGTTATCAACACGGCGGAGAATAAAAACGCCGTGCCGCAGGCTACCTTCAAACGCTTTGAGAGCGACTTTCTCGAGGCTGTGGTACGCTACGACTTCCAGGGCAATTTAATCGGCGAAATCGCCTCCCTGTGCGACGGCGCGGGTATACGGCGCGTGTTCTTCAAGGGTGCGGCAATCCGCGACCTCTTCCCCGTCCCGCAGGCGCGGGCTATGGGCGACGTTGACCTGCTGATTGACGCCGAAAACCGCGACAAGCTGAAAAAGCTATTTACAAGCGGCGGCTTTGCCTGCGAAAACGCGAACGGCAACGTCTGGGAGTACACGAAGGACGGCTTGCTCGCCGAGGTGCACACCAAAATTTTAAGCGGCAAAATCGGCGCGCACGACCTTGAGTCAGCGTTTGAAAACGCGCTTGATTACGCCGAATTTGACGGCACGGCGGGCAGGTTTGACGACGACTACCACTTCGCCTATATGATTGCGCATCTGGCGCATCACTTCTGGTTTTACGGCGCGGGGGTCAAGCTGATTCTCGACCTCGCAGTTATGCTGAACAGGCGCGACATCGACCTCGGCAAGGTGATGAGTTACCTTGAACCGTGCGGGCTTTGCGACTTTGCAAAGGTTGTCCTCACGGTCACGCAAAAGTGGTTCGGCTGCGGCAAAGCGTATGACGTTGACACCGCAAAGACGGAGCAGTTCCTGCTGAATCACGGCGCGTTCGGCAACGCCGGCAGGAACAGGGCGGCGGTCATCACCCGCAAGGATATGGAACGCGGCGGCTCGGGCAGCAACGCCGGAACGAGGCTGCGGCTACTCTTCCCCGCTTACCGCGATATCAGGAACATACCGTACATCCGATTCATCGACGGCAGACCGTACCTGCTGCCTGCCGCGTGGGTATACCGCATTTACTACAACCTGCGGCACAGGCGTGCCTTTGTGGAGTCCGCAACAAAAGGGCTCGGTGATGAAAAAACAAAAAATGAGGCTAAGCGCGAGCTTGCCTATTTTGAGGAGATAGGACTTTTATGAGTGGATTTTTAGTATTTCTTACAATTTTTATCGTTTTGCTTGTTCTTATTGGGGTAGGCTCGCTTGTTGCATACGTTCTGCAGGGCAAGTGCATACTTTGCGCTATGAAGCATATCGGCAGGGGCAGGCTGACTATGGATATAAAAAAAGAGCCCGACTACAACAACGGCGCGTCTGACACGCCGATTATGGGATGGTCGAGCTGGAACCTGCTGCGCAATCATATTGACGAGGACGCTATATATGACACAGCAAATGCAATGGTCAGGAGCGGACTTGCAAACGCCGGCTACGAATACATCAACATCGACGACTGCTGGCAAAGCTCTATGCGCGACGACGAAGGCAGGATTCAGGCTGACCTTGAGGCGTTCCCCTCAGGCATCAAGGATCTGTGCGAAAGGGTTAACCGCCTCGGCTTAAAGCTCGGCATCTACTCCTCAAACGGCACGCTCACTTGCGAGGATATGCCCGCTTCCCTCGGCAACGAGGAGCTTGACGCAAAGACATTTGCTTCGTGGGGCGTTGAGTTTGTAAAATACGACTTCTGCCACAATCAGAAGCTGACCGGCAGAACGCCGATTATCGAATACGTTGACATTAGCAGACCCGGCGAGCGCAGCGAAATGCGCCTTCGCCCCGACAAAGCGCACTACACCGGCAGGGCAAGAGCCGTTAAGTGCAACGGCCTGCCGAGCAAGGAGGGCATCGGCTTCCTCAACCACGGCGCAGGCACCGCTGAATTCCACGTTGACGTACCTTACGGCGGCGAATACATTATGACCGTTCACTACCACAAGACCGCATATCACAAAAGGCAGTATATGCAGGTGCACGTTAACGGCAGAATTTACGAAATACATATGCCAAAGGGCTTTTCAATGTCGCACGACGCAAAGGTGCAGATTAAGCTCCGTCTTGACGGCGGCGACAACAAGATAATTCTCTGCAACCCGATTGTGACTATGGCTGATTCGTCCTACATTCAGTACAAGCGTATGGGCAAGGCACTGCAGGAAGCGTCGCGCGAGCGTGCAAAGCACACCGGTCGCGAGGACAAACCGATTACTTTCTCCATCTGCGAATGGGGCTTCTCCCACCCGTGGCACTGGGGCGCAAAGGCAGGCAATATGTGGCGCACAACAATGGACA
>CAYZPT010000156.1:0-4078 GCA_964480285.1 uncultured Bacteroides sp. | reverse complement strand
TACAAGGCATTATATTTTTGAGGTGATTTTATGAAATACAGCAAGGAACTGCTGAAGGGCAGCACGGGCACGCTTGTGTTGAGCGTGCTTGAAAATCAGGATATGTACGGCTACCGCATTATCCGCGAACTTGAAATCCGCAGCGAAAACGCGTTCGAGATGAGCGAGGGCACGCTCTACCCGATTCTCCATGCGCTTGAAAAGGAAAAAATGCTCGAAAGTTATTGGCGTGAGGTCGATGGCAGAAAGCGCAAATACTACCACATCACCAAGCGCGGCAAAAAGGAACTCGACACCAAAAAAGAGGAGTGGAAGTCGTTTTCAACGAGCGTTACAAAGGTGCTCAATTACGCGTAATTAGTTTTTAGTCGTCAGTCGTTAGTCGTTAGATAACGTCACGGCGGGCGATTGTAGGGAGCGGCGACCCCGACGCTCCGCAAAATACCATTGTTCGAGCGGAGCGAGATACTGATTAAAATGTAGGGGCTGACGACCTCGGCAGCCCGAAATAAATCAACGAAAGAGATAATATTATGACACGAGAAGAATATATCGAAAGCATTGTGTCGCAGATTGACGACAAGGCGGCGCGCGAGGAATTTCGCATCGAAATTGCCGATCACCTCGACGACCGTATTGCGTTTTACACCGACGCAGGTTACGACTACGACTACGCGCTCGACAAGGCAATCGGCAGAATCGGCGACACCGCCACCGTCGGCGCGCAGATGAACAACCTGTACGACACATCAACCGTTAACAAAGCCATATGGACTATGGCTTTGATTCAGTGTGTTCTGGCAGCGGTGTTTGCAATAAGCGGTGCGGCGGATTATTACTTTACGCCGTATATCATTATCCATATCAGTTTCGTCCTGTACACGGTTACATTTTTTCTTGCCTCAAGGCATAAAAACTATATCGCGCTTTGCTTAATATCAACAGTCAGTCTTGTTGGATTCAGCTTATTTCCGCTGATTTATGACTTGTTTGCGGATACAATGTATCACGACCATTTTCGAGAAGTGATAATTGGTCTAAACTCTGCATCGGCAACAGAGAGTATAACGTCGTGTATTATGTATAAAAAATATGTTAGTATGTACGACAATCCTTACTTTTTACAGCACGCGAATAGTATTCAGATTATATTTGATATTAGCTATTATTTTGAAAACACCGTAAAATTTGTGTTTTATCCTGTGTCCTGTCTTGTTGGCATGTTCTATGCTGCAAAAATAAAAAATGCGATAATAGGCAAAGCGTCACAAAAAAGTCTAAAAAGGTTTAGCCGTATTAACACATTTAACATTTCCTGCGCAGTGTTTTTGACCGCTGTTTTTATTGCAAATGTGTTCATTTTTATTGAAAATTTAAAAGTCCCTATAGAATTGTAAGGTTAATGAGGACTACATACCCTACATTGTAATCGGTGACTCGTGCAAGCACTCGGACAATTAGTGTGGAATGTCGAGGTCGCCATTCCCTACAGTAGTTCGCCGCAAGCAAATTGTAGGGAGCGGCGACCCCGACGCTCCGCAAAATACCATTGTTCGAGCGGAGCGAGATACTGATTAAAATGTAGGGGCTGACGACCACGGCGCCCCGTTATTGTTACATTGGGGACTGTCCCCAATGTAACAATCGGAAAAATCTTTTTTTCCGCGGGAGGGCACGGAGACCCGCCCCTACAAATCTCTTGCAACTCCCATACCAATGTGTTATAATATACAAGCAAAATCCAAACTAACGGAAGCAGGTGCGAATCCTGCGCAACCGCCATTACCGTATTTGACGTTAAAGCAAGTCATTTTGCCATTGCGAGAGCGAGAAGGCGACTTGCGTTGTCTTAAGTCGGGAGACGAGTTTCGGATTTTAAATTCAGATTCTTGGGCAAGCGGAAGGATTATGAGTTGCTGCGCTTTATTTGGTGCGCTCATTTTCGCTCTGCCTGAGGCAGAGTTTTTATTTTTGGAGGTATAAAATGAAAAAAGTATTATCACTATCCCTGGCGCTAGTAATGCTGTGTTCCTGCTTCGGCACCTTAACCGTACAGGCAGAAACTGAAGGTGTGCTTAAGTTAAGCGATCAGATTACAAATGCTGCAAAGTATATCGCTAACAACAGCAATATGAATTCGCTCAGCTACGGCGACTACTGGCTTATGACTGACGCGGGTTACGATATGAGCCAGTACAACGCTGAGTATCTTGAAAACCTTAAAGCAAATCTTACCAAAAACAACGGCAAGATTGTTATTGAGGGCACAGAATGGTATCAGGATGAAAATGAACAGTGGCAGTCGTATTCCTATAGCTATGAGGACATCGGCGTTTACGGTGCGGTTATCCTTACACTTAAACACATGAGTCTTGACCCTGCTTCTTTTGAAGGGTTTGACATCACTGCCGCATTCAAGAACTTTGATTTGTCAACAGTATCAAATCCGTATTCATATAGGCTTGCTATATGGGCAGCAGCTGAAGATGAGTTTGCTAAAACGCTTGCCGATGATATGATTACTCGCTTTTACACAAAGGGCAGCGGAATGAATTATTACGGTTATTCATGCGATAACACCTGCCATTTTCTTGCTGCGCTTTATCCGACAGTAATCACAGGTTTATATGACGAATTTATTGACGATGCCTGCGGTGTGCTGAAAACATATAAAAAAGAGAACGGCGCATATGCCGACAGCGTATATGTTACAACCGTAAATGCAGACTCAACTGCACTTTCAATGCTCGGTTATTCTTCGGCTTTAGATGCAGAAAATGCATATTGGTATTATCAGAAGCTGATTGACAACTTTTACAATCCGACCACAGGCGCGTTCACAACAAACGGTGAAGATAATCTCTATGCAACCAAGGACGCTCTGCTGTCACTCATTCAGTTTAACCGCATTGTTAACAAGGTACATATTACTACCGAGGTATGGCAGGTTTCAAAAGCGGCAAGCTTTAACCACAACGGTGTGTATCTGAGTAAGTGTCCTATCTGCAACAGAATATCTACAGAATATGTGCCGGCAATTGACAGCATTACGCTTTCACAAACAGAATATACTTATGACGGCAAAGCAAAAACTCCTGCAGTTACCGTAAGGGACGTTAAGGGAAATTTGATCAGCGATAAGTACTATACTGTTAAGTATTCGGATAATGAGAATGTCGGCACAGCAACGGCTACCGTTACTTTCGACGGTTTGTATACAGGTACCGCGAAAAGAAAATTTGTTGTTAAACCAAAGAGCCTTGCGAACGCAACCGTTATAGGTGTCAATGCAATGGTTTACACCGGCATAGCAAGAACACCTACTATTACCGTGAAGCTTGGTGATACTACACTCAAAAAGAATGTTGACTACAAGGTTACCTATACTAACAATGTGAATGTCGGCACTGCATATGTTACAATTACCGGCATTAATAATTACAGCGGTAAAATCAACAAGCCATTTGTTATAGGTCCTAAAGCGGTAAAGATCACAAAGCTTAGCGCCAAGGGCAAAACAATTACTGCCAAATGGCAAATGCAAACGGCACAGACAACCGGTTATCAGCTTCAGTACAGTACAAGCGCAAAATTTATCTCTGCAAAAACAGTAACTGTTAAGGGCAACAAAACAACTTCAAAGAAGATTGCAAAACTTACTTCAAAGAAAAAGTATTTCGTCCGTGTGCGAACATATAAGGTTGTTAACAAGAAGAACTATTATTCCGATTGGAGCAAAGCAAAATCTATTGTAACTAAATAATCACATTCGGGAGGGTGTTGCCCTCCCGCTTTTTGTACAAAAAAGTTTTTTTGAAAAAATACTTGACAAATGCAAATACTATTGTTATAATGATAACGAAATCAATTGTACACAATTTAATTTTACAAAACAGGAGGGATTAAAAATGAACGTTTTAGATTTTAAAGTTAAGTCACAGAAGGGCGAGGATGTTGCACTTGAGCAGTACAGAGGCAAGGTGCTCCTCATAGTAAACACTGCAACTCACTGCGGCTTTACTCCGCAGTACAACGGCCTTGAGGCTATGTACAAAAAGTACAAGGAGCAGGGCTTCGA
>CAYZPT010000155.1:0-4128 GCA_964480285.1 uncultured Bacteroides sp. | reverse complement strand
TGAGGTGGTAAAATGACAGATGTTAAACTCGTTCCGCTGACTCCCGATGACAGGGAGCAGTTCATAACCGATAATCAGGAGGCGTTCAACTACGGTGCTCTTGAGGAGTTCGGACGTAGGGACGACCACTTTGAAGAAGACGGCGAAATCATATCGCGCGAAACGATTGAAAAGTCAATAGACGGCGGCGAGGCGTACCGCATTATGCAGGGCAACAAAAAGGTCGGCGGTGTTGTGTTAAAGGTTGATGGTGATAAAGGCGATTTGGATTTGCTTTTCGTTTCGCCAAAAGCACACAGCAAGGGTATCGGCTATGCAGCGTGGTGCGCGGTTGAAAAGCTGCACCCCGAGGTTAAAGTATGGGAAACCTGCACGCCGTATTTTGAAACGCGTAATATTCATTTTTACGTTAACCGCTGCGGCTTTCATATCGTTGAGTTCTATAACGAACACCAACCCTACCCGAACGGTCACAATGACCCCGAGGATGAATTTTTCAGATTTGAAAAGGTTATGAAATAAGCATATTTGCAGAGGTTTGGGATTATGAGTTTTGAAAAAGAAGTAAAAGAACGCTGGGGCAGTACCGAAGCGTATGCAGAGTTTTCCAATAAAACGAAGGACTATTCAAAAGAACGCTTTGCGGATATTAATGCGGGGCTTGAAAGCATTTTCGGTGATTTTGCAGGGCTGATGCAAAGCGGAGCAGAGCCAAGTTCAACCGAAGCGCAGGCACTCGTCAAAAAGCTGCAGAATTACATCACGGAAAACTATTACACTTGCACCGATGAAACCCTCGCAGGCCTCGGTCAGATGTATGTTGCCGACGAACGCTTCAAAAGCAATATTGATAAGTACGCTGACGGCAACGCAGAATATGCCAGCGAAGCAATTGAACTCTATACTAAATAACAAAACGCTCCCCTTGAAAGTATCAAGGGGAGTTTGCTTTTGCTAAAATATTTGATTGTAATATAATCCTGCTTTTAATCGCTTAACCTTCCATTGAAGGAATAATAGTCGTTAAGACTCTTTTTTTGTTGCGGGCCGCCCGGACCTGACTGCAGTT
This sequence comes from uncultured Bacteroides sp., assembly GCA_964480285.1. Classification (GTDB taxonomy): domain Bacteria; phylum Bacillota; class Clostridia; order Oscillospirales; family Acutalibacteraceae; genus Eubacterium_R. Next base: position 3,059 of record CAYZPT010000155.1, on the reverse strand, counting down.
GCGGATAAACCTGAATCGGAGGGCGCCAGCCTGTGTTGCCCCATCTGGTTATACCGCCGTTTTCATCGCAGTAATTCAGATCAAAAACGCTGTTCCACTTACTTGTCCCAAGGCCTTTACCCGTGTGCGTCAGCGCATCGTAAGCATAGGTTTCCATCTGATTATCCTGCCACAAATCCCATGCAGTTCCTTTGGAGCACTCATCCGTCAGCTTAGCAATTTTTGCATCAATATAAACATGGGTGCCGCCGTCCTTCCACATTCCGTGGCTGCCACAGGCAGTGTAGGTTACGGGATGCGTTGAGTCAATCGTATCAATTTCATCCCATGAAACATAGTTGCGGAAGCTATGCGCCGAATAGTCAACAATTACAGGGCGGTAGGTAATCTTTCCGTCTTTTTCCTCTTTCATAAGGCGAACAGTAACATGCTCCCAGTCACCTATATGATTGCCGAACTGAATGCCCGCCACAACCTTTGCTTTGTTGTACGGTGTGAACACAAAGTAGGATAAATCAAGATACTTGAATTCCTTTTCAACCGCAAAGGCATATGCTTTGGCACCCTCCTTTTGTCCGTGAAGATATTCGTTCATAAAACGCGGTGATTTCAGGTCTTTTATGTAGTATGCATTGCCGTATGGCGCAAGCACCTTTTCCATATTATCGTCTGCAAATTCAACTGTGGATGCAAAGAATTCCTCATTCTCATCCCACCAGATGCGCGGTGCAAAGGTGTAGAGAAGATTTAACTTTTCCTCATTATTGAGTTCTTCAACGGGCACAGCCTCACTGTATACAGGTTCAATTTTCATTGAGCCTATATAGCCGCTGAACATACCCGTATAGTAAACCTTCGTTTCTTCGCCTGCAAAGTCTTCTTCGCTATACACGGTCATCTTATATCCGCCGTCAAGATAAATATCCACCGTTTCGGTGTTTATACTTGGATATTCGCCGGTTTTATATTCCGTAAACTTGAAAGTATCGGTATACAGGGCGCAAGGAGATTTAACAGGAGTATAATCCTTGTCAAACTGCGGTCTTGCATTAGCCATTTTTGAATTTAGAGTAACTTCGTTTCCTGCAAACAGCCAGTTCACGCTCCATCCCGAAAAATGATAACCCTCTTTTGTAACTTCGGGAAGGGAAACTGTTTCGAGCTTTTTGTATGTGATTTCTTCGCTTTCGGGTTTTCCGTCAGCACCGTTATAGCGTATTGTAAGCACGCCTTTTTCGCCCTCGGGCAATATGTTGTCAGTGCCTATTGGGTCATAGTGATAGGTGCTGTTGATAATGAAAATTGCTGCAATTCCAATCAGCACAAAGCCAAGTATTGAAGGTAATACGATTTTTCGTATTTTCTTTCGCATTTTCTTTTTACCCATAACCTTGTCCTCTGTTATTATTGTTTATTCAGTTATATAATCAATTAACTGATGTTCGAATTCGGGTCCCCACCAGTCGCGATATCCGGCTTTTGTGGGGTGAACATCATCGCTCATATAAATATTTCTTTGCTCATCGGAAATGCTGTTGAATTTCTCATCCCTCCACAAATCAATAACACCAATTGAGTATTTTTCTTTCAGCTCAAGCAGGCGGTTAACCATTGCATCATATTCTTTGCTGTCATAATGCGATCCTGTAAAGAATACAATCGGGCAATCCCATTTTTCTCTTGCATAATTGATTATGTATTCCAATGCACCGGTTACAGTGTTGGTGTCATATTCATCCGTGTTGCTGATTTCGCCGAGGGGCTTTTTCTTTGTTGCGTCATTTGTTGAAAGCTGGCAGATGAACAAATCATAATGATCATTTTTGTCAAGCTTTTCCATTCGGCTGATGTAGGATAGGGAAGATGTGTCAACAAGCGTTGTTCCGCTGACAGCTTCTTTTGTGCAGTTGCAGCCAAAACGCTTTGTCAGATATTCTGCTATTGATTCTTCCTGCGAAGCATAGCCATACACAACCGATGATCCGAGTACGCATACATTTTTGTTTTCAAGAATTGTGCCGCTGATTTTCTCAATACTATCAAAACTGTAATCATCTGCATTTCCGTCATATGAAGCTGTTATCAGATTTCTTGCGGAATGAAGCGGTCCGTAACCCATAAAAACTCCCAAAGCGCCGGTTATCAGGAAAGATAAAAAAATAACCGAACATATAATTATTTTAACTGCTTTTTTCATAATTCTGTTTCCTGTCCGGGCTCAACAATCATACGGTTGGGCGCGTTGAATTTAAGCGCTGACTTTTTGCTGAAATGATTGCGGCTGATACCCGTGCTGTTATGATAGGGTATGTTGTGCTTTGCGCCAACAAGTTCTGCACATTCTGCGGCTTCTTTAAGCCCCATATTATATACCCCGTCACAACAGTAGAATGCGTAATCAATGCTTCGTTCGGCAAGACTTTCCATCTGCTTTGTTTTAGATGTATCACCGCTTACATAAACCGTAATTCCGTCGGTGAAAGTCAGCAGATAGCCAACACATTCTTTAATGCTGTGATTTCGGTTATTGCCGGCTTCAACCGCCTCAACCTTTACAAAATCAAATTCAAAGGTCTGATGAATGCCGTCTTTCAAGGCTTCCTTATGGGTGATAATCGTACAGTCATCATTGCGCTTTTCAATTTTATCAAGATTACAGTGGTCAAAATGCCCGTGAGTGATTAAGATTAAATCTGCTGCCAAATCGTAATTGTTGCCTGCATACGGGTCAACATAAATCACCTTGTTTTCAGGCGTCACAAAGCGCAGGCTCGCCTGCCCCATATATACTAATTTCAATGCTCCCACAATATGTCCTCCCTGTGCTTTTGAGATTTTTGTATATTATATCACAATTATATAAAAAAGTACAACAGCATTAAGTATTGCTGTTTTTCTAAAGCGACATTTTTGTCACCCTTTGTGTCACTTTCAAACTCAATATGCAAATATCTGTTTTTCTCTTACCTCATTCAAATCCCGATTTGTCTGTTTCATTATATCGCACAAAACTGAAAAAGTACATACACGGTTATGAGGTTGCGCTTTAGTAATAGTAA
>CAYZPT010000154.1:0-4193 GCA_964480285.1 uncultured Bacteroides sp. | reverse complement strand
AAATACCGTCAATGTTGAATTCAATACCTGCGTTTTCCAGAAGCGGTTTCAGTCTGTAATAAACTCTATACATAGCATTCCACCGCAATTTCGCTCGGAATCCAGTATGAGTCATCGCGACCGTTGATTACGCCGTTTATCGCTTCGTCTGACGTTACGATGCAGTCTTTAACAGGTGCGTTATACGACACAAGATAGTAGATTTCAGCCAGATTAACGCTTTCGCCTATTCTGATTCCGTCAGTGTAGTCTTTTATAACCTGTTTGATTTTTTCAACCACTTCCTGACTGTCACCTTCGATTGGGGAGACGGTGATGTTAAGGCTGTATTCACGGCGTGTGGCGAGCGTGATATTTGTATTAGCCACAGTTATGTATGCAACAAGCAGGGCGTTATTAATCTGTGATTCAAGCGTTTCGCTGATAGTGCCGTCCTTAGTCTTGACATATACATCTAGTGTGTTTGCTGCTCTTTTAACAATGTTGCAGTCAAGCACGTCGTCAAGTTTCATAACACACTCGGCAATGCTTTTTCTTGACAGACCTGTCGGCGGAACACTGTATGACGCCATAATGCGTTTGCGCAGGGCTTCATCGCTCTCGTCGTCCCATCCGCCCGTGAAATCATAAGCATTTTCAACCTGTGTAATATATCCCGGGGGATTCAAAATCGCCGTAACCGTACCGGCTTTGACATTGTATGCGCTGCCGTTTTCAAGCGCCTCTGCGGGAACTGTAACGCTGAGCTCGCCCGGCGGGACAGCAGCACTTTGAGTTGTTCTGAACTGCAGGTATTCGCTGCCTTCAACCGAACATATTGTTCCTGCCGGCACTGTGATTTCGTTTTCCGATGCTTCGCTGATATAAAATGTCAGGCTGCCGTGCGCTTTTGCAGCGGTTTTACGTTGCATATTACGCATTTGCGCGTGTTTATCAAGGTACTTGCCGCTCGCAGTCTGCACAAAGGTCTGTTTTATAACAAAGTCGCTGTAGCACGCAAGGTTGAACAGCTCGCTTGCGACCGCCTGAAACCTGACTCCTATATCGCTGTATACATCGGCGGTCTGACCGCATTTTTCAAAAAACACGTTCTGCATATTTTTCAGTATCTCATCATAGGTTATCTTCATTTTGGATTATCACCGTCCTTTCGGTATCGTTTGCTGTCAGCACAATTACTGCGTCGTTGCCGCTGAAGCTTACATTTTTAATGTAAACTCCGTCAAGCGAGTCAACTGCCTGACGCGCCGCAGCGTCAAGATATGCTACTTTCGGGCTTTCGTCAATTGCATATATGAGCGAGCCGAAGTCTTTGTTGGGATAGAATTTTCCGCGTTTTGTTGTAAGCAAAACAAATGCATTCTGCGCGAGTTCGTCAATATAGAAGCACTCGTCGGGAGTGTTTTTTCCGGGTGATATTATGTAATCGCCGTTCACCAGTTTATATGCCATTATTTATTACTCCTTCCCGGTTTATTACCATCGAATTAATAACAACGGTTCCGTCGTTTTTCAGTAAGATTTTTGCTCCGCCGAGGGATGAAATCATAACCTCTCCGCTTTGCAGAGTGCTCGCTTTACAGCGCGTGCCGAGTGTGATTTCACCGTCTGATGAAGGCAGGACCACAACCTCCTCGCCGATAGGTGCGGCAGAGGTGTAACCGTACGGCGTGTATGCTTCCATATTTTTAGCGCCGGCGGTATACTGTGCCTCAAGCGCGGCAGAGCCCGATACTGTTACGCTGCCCTTCTGCGCTTTGCTGTCGGTCATGCTTTTGCCGATTGTTTTACTCAGCCACATAAGCAACCTCCTTTAAATCGTTGTCTTTAAGGAAAACAAGCTTCGTTTTTTCTCCGCTTTCGTCGAATGTGATCACTGTGCGGTACAGCCGGTAGCTGTCGTCAGCAGTAATGTTTCCGGCGGTATATTCAGCGCGAGAATTCAGCTCGAAGCATCGACATCCGTTAACGGTTGCCGTAACCGTACGGTATTCTTTTGCCGCATTCTGCATAAGGTCGGAAAGTGTGTATTCTCTCTGCCACGCAGGGAGGGAAGATATATTCAGCTTTCGTGAACGCTGTATTTTTGCGCCTTCGCACATTCTGCTTTTGAAGTGGCGGTTATACGGTGTATCGGTACTGATTTTGTAGTCGATTCTTGTAATCGGCACCGCCCGGTTAATGCACTTTTTAAAGCTTATTACATCTGTAGCGTTGAGGTCTGTGATTCCTTTGCCGTCAGGTAACACAAGCTCGTTGTCACAGTTTACCCTTACGGGAGTCTGCGTAAGCGTTTTAACAAACTGATTGATTGCGCCGTAACAGGAAGTGCCTTTAACCACAGAGTATTCGTGCTCTGATACAAGATCCGGCAGCTTGTTTTTGAAGCCGAAAGGATTTGCTTCCGTATAAAAAAGCACATTCGTACTCGGCTGAATATATGTTGTGGGATTCGCCTCGTTGTCAACGAGCAAAGCGGCGCCGGAGCGTGCGTAAATGAATACGCTGCCGCCGTCTTTGCTCAGTGTGAATTCCTGCCTGTCACAATAACCGCAGAATACTTTTTCACCGTCAATATACAGTGTAATCTGCTCTGCTTCGGGCAGTTCGGTTTCGCTGTAAAACCTCATTCGCAGTCCGTCGCACGCCGCGTCAAGATCGGAGGTGTACTCCATATATAAAAGGCGGTCGATCTTTTGTGTTTCGCCTGAAACAAAACGCAGTTCGGCAATTATCTCAGCCATACCTTGTCACCCTCTTTTACCGAGAACATATCCATAAAATCGTTTACTTTAAACAGCGTATCGGTCGCAACTTCACATCTGTTTGCGATGTCGTAAAGGTTTTCGCCCGCCTTTGCGTATGTGTAGCCAAACGGGTAACTGCTGTGCTTTTCCGTGCAGTCTTCTGTAAAGGAAAATGTGTATTCAATGCTCTCGCTGTCTGCACCCACGCGCATTGTGAGATCTGTAAAAAATGCTTTAATCGGCGCGAGTTTCGGCATAAACAGGTATGACGAACCGCTTTTTTCAAAAATCTGCATAAGTTTGTGCGCATTCTGACCGGCGTTTTCGCCGCAGAACATTCCGCTGCCTGTAATTTTAACCGGCATTTTGCAGATTTCCGCACTTTTGCCGAAGCCGAACGGAATAGTTTTAACCGCGACTTTTTTGCTGAAATCCGTTTTAACGTACGAAGGGTTAACGTCAAAGGTCATACCTTTATATCCCATTTTCATCGTGTTCATTGCTCGTCCTCCTTTATTGCAGTATCGTATCTTCTTGAATCAAGCTGCAGGTAATCGCTTATCTCCTGCAGCATGCTGTTATTTATTTCCGTTGTGTTTTCTTTGTTGTCCATAATTACCTCCGTCAGATAATATCGCTGTGCTTAAACTTAACATTTGCCGTAAAGCAGGATATGCTGTCCGCCGCCTTAACTTCGCTTACCTCATAGCTCAGCGGATACAGCTCCGCAGTATCATCAATGATTTCACCGATTATATCCTCTGCGCAGGGCGAGCCACTGCTTTGCGGCACAAAAACGTCAACTCTTATTCCGTAAGTACCGTAAAACTCATCTGCCCCGATACCGGCGCGCTTTGCGTCAATTCCGCAGGGTGACACAGTGATTAAAGGTCTGTCAAGACGGGTAGGGCTGTATGTATAAGGAAAGGCGGCAATTATATACATATCGTTGTAATATGCCTTTGACCTGAGCAGGTTGATATAGTTGTTAACCTGTGCTGACAAATACATTTTCGTCAACCTCCCTTATCTTTTTGATTATCCCTCTGTAAAACTGAATGTTGCCGTATGCCGTAACCTGTTCGGCTCTGCAAAGTTCGTATTTTTCACCCTCAATCACAAAGGTATCACCTTTGCCGTACTGCTTTAAGTTTATGTCGAAAGGGCACAGAATTTCGCAGTATTCGTTGTAAATCCTGCCGGGCTTCACAGCGCGGTCCTCAAAGTTGGTTTTGTTGCGTTTCCAGGTCTGCTCAACAACGGCGAAGAATTTATCTTCGCCGCCGTTTGCTCTGATTACAGTTGCTTCGCGACCAACCATATTAAGGTATTTTTTGATTGTATGACTAAAGCTACGCATATCACACACCTCTGAACACAAAACCGTTGTCACGCACAAGTCCGCTGACTGCTTCAGCAGCTTCCTGATAGAGCTTAAGCGCGCTT
>CAYZPT010000153.1:0-4223 GCA_964480285.1 uncultured Bacteroides sp. | reverse complement strand
TGTAAGCAACTGTGTAGTCCGTACCCTCTGTAAGCGTTACCTTGCCGAGCTTTACGGTAAGCTTCTGCTTCTGCGCCTTGCCGTTATATACCTTTGCCTTGATGTTTGTAACGTTCGCTGCGCCGATAGACTTTTTGTGGTTCGGGTTCTTCGTGCCGCAGCCGTTCTGGCAATACTCTTTGCCACTAACAAAGTAGTGACCTGACGGCGGTATTTCTTCGCCGTCCTCGGTGAAGCCGCAATCCCACTTAACCTGTTTTTTGCCGCTTGTTGTGCAGGTTGCAGGTGTTTTGATAGTGATTGAATAGTTTTCGTTGGCAGGCTTTACTTTGGAAGTATCTGTCATCCACGGGTTGCCGTTAGTATCAAACTTATTTGCAACCTTGTTGCTCCACACGTGCGTGCAGTATTTGGTCTGGATGTTATTGAGCTTGGTGCAGCCGCTGAACATTGATGCGCCTATATATACAGGCTTGCCGAGTTGCGCGGTTGTGAGGTCTGTGCAGTAATTGAACAAGTACTGACCATAAGTGCAGTTCTTTGGCTTTATTGCGTTGAGGTTACCGATTTCGGCATTTGCAAATGCGTAATCCTCAACCTCCTGCAGCTGGTACGGCAGTTCGATTTCAAACGGCGCGTCCTTTGAGTTAACGTCGTAAAAAGCATACTTGCCGATGCACAGATAGCCGGTACTTGATGCGTCCTGCTCAAACTCAATTGTATAGAAGTCGCAGTCTTTAAACAGATATGCGCCGACGCGTTTAACCGACTTCCTGATTAAAAGCCTGTTCATACCTTCGGTAAATTCGGTATCCCAAATAGTATTGCTCTTGCTGACATAGTAGAAAGGCGTAGATGACGCGGTGTAATCCTGGCAAGAGCCGTCGCCAAAAGCAGTAAGAGAGATAATTTTAGTGGATCTGTTTGCAATCAGGACACATTCGCCGCAGACCTTGTAATACATATCCGCAATGCTGTAATTAGCCTTTGACTTGTCAGACGTTGTGATTGTGTACGAGCTGTTGAGCTTGATTGCAGGGCAGATGCCCATACCTGTATCAAACTGGTTGCGGTGTACTGTTGGGTCGTTAGCAGCGCCGAAAGCGTAGTCCCAGTTGCTGCCGACGTTACCGCTGTTGCTGATAACAGCCTCAATTGCACCGGTTGTGTCAAAGTCCGATGAACCCGGCTCGCCGGTAGTTCTTGTGGCGTATTTAGCGCTTGGAGTGCTGTCCTCCACAAACACGTCAACGCCGGGGTTACTAAAGCCGTAGCCCATTGCCTTGGCGTAGTCGGTAGCGTTAGTGCGTTTCCTTGCGTCGTCCTGCGCATAGGTGCTGCTCTGAGTAAATATCGTGTTGCTCGAGGTGTCCATCATCTCCTGAATGGAAAGCAGGAACACCTTTTCGCTCGTTGAGGACAAGGTTTTGCCGTTTTCCTTAATATGATACTTACTCCAGCCGCCATCCTTATACTCCTGCTGCCAGAAGCACTGGTTTGCGTTTGTACGCGAAACTATGCTTGCCTTTTCTTCATCCCTAAAAGCGGTGTTGTAGAACGTGTTGTTGAGGAACTTGCGGATAGTCGAATTTTCCCACGTAAGCTCTGTGTAGGTAAGATTAAGGTTATTTTCGTATCCTCTGAACGACTCTGCGTCGATGATATTCTTTGCCCATAGAACAACGCCGCCGCTTTCCGTAACAGCGACAATCCATGTGATTGGCTGCCACTCAAAATAATATGTGCCGAGGTAGTAGCCGTTGTCGTCCTGATACGAGTTTTCCGCAGACGGCTGCAGATAGTTACGCCTTGGCTTGTATCTTGTGATTTCAAGTTTGCGGTACATTTTGTCGCGGAACACAAAGTCGGTATAGCTCATACCGTAGCCCGTGGGATTACCTGTTGAGCCCTGTTACCAGTAGTACGGAATTGTGTTGTGCTTTAGCGGAATATTCAGTTTTTCAAACTCCGCAATTGTGCTGCTTGAAGTAACCCTTGCAGACGGATAGTAGCCGTACTGCAGTTCATCGCCCTTTGAAAGCGAGCTAACGCTTAAGGTGCCGGAAAGCACTGCAGCCTTTGCAGTGAAGTTTAAGCCGGCGGTTACGCTGAGAAGCATAACGAGCGATAACAGTAAACTTAATAACTTTTTCATAACATACCCCATAAAGTTAAAAATGTGTAGAATTGCCCAATGATATTATACAGGATGAACGGGCAGATTGTCAATATTTTATCTCTATTACACAGGTAAAGCGATGTGTTAAAAGCGATGTGTTAAATCATAATATTAAAAAAGATTAACAATCTTGTTATAAATTTGACTTTAATATATTAATATACTATAATAACTTCGTTAAAAATTCAAACAAGTTAGGAGAAAATATATGGGACTTACTTTAGCACAAAAACTCATTAAGGCTCACCTTGTTGAGGGCGAAATGAAAGTCGGAACGGAAATCGGACTTCGCATTGACCAGACTCTCACACAGGACGCAACCGGCACTATGGCATATCTTGAATTTGAGGCTATGGGTGTTGACAGAGTTAAGACAGAACGCTCTGTCGCATACATCGACCACAACACTCTGCAGACCGGTTTTGAAAATGCTGACGACCACAGATTCATTCAGACTGTTACCAAAAAGCACGGCATTTATTTCTCCCGTCCGGGTAACGGTATCTGCCACCAGGTACATCTTGAAAGATTCGGTATCCCGGGCAAGACCTTAATCGGCTCTGACAGCCACACGCCAACAGGCGGCGGTATCGGTATGCTTGCAATGGGTGCAGGCGGTCTTGACGTTGCTGTTGCAATGGGCGGCGGCACATACTATATCCCGATGCCTAAGATGACGAGAATCAACCTCACAGGCTACCTCAAGCCGTGGGTTTCGGCAAAGGACGTTATCCTTGAAGTTCTGCGCATTATGAGCGTTAAGGGCGGCGTCGGCAAGATTATTGAATACGGCGGAGAAGGCGTTAAGACGCTCTCTGTTCCCGAAAGAGCGACAATCACCAATATGGGTGCTGAACTCGGCGCAACAACCTCTATCTTCCCGTCTGATGAGATTACACTTGCGTTCCTCAGAGCACAGGGCAGAGAGAACGACTGGACGGAGATTCTCCCCGACGCTGACGCAGAATACGACGAGGTTATCGACATTGACCTCTGCTCACTCACACCGATGGCTGCTTGCCCGCATATGCCCGATAACGTAAAGACAACTGACGAAATCGGCAAGATTAAGGTTGACCAGGTTGCAATCGGCTCATGCACAAACTCATCTTACACAGATATGATGAAGGTTGCGGCTATCCTTAAAGGCAAGACTGTTGACCCGAGCGTGTCACTTTGCATCGCTCCGGGCTCAAAGCAGGTGCTCAATATGCTTGCGCTCAACGGCGCGCTTTCCGATATGATTAACGCCGGCGCAAGAATCCTTGAATCTGCGTGCGGTCCGTGCATCGGTATGGGACAGAGCCCGAACAGCGGCGGCGTTTCACTGCGTACGTTCAACCGTAACTTTGAGGGCAGAAGCGGCACCAAGGACGGACAGATTTACCTTGTATCCCCCGAGGTTGCGGCTGCGTCTGCGCTCACAGGTTACCTGACTGACCCGAGAGACCTCGGCGACGCTCCGAGCATCACGATGCCCGATGAGTTTATCGTTAACGACAATATGATTGAGGCTCCTGCTTCACCCGAGGAAGCAAAAGATGTTGAAGTGCTTCGCGGTCCGAACATCAAGCCGTTCCCGAAGACCGAGCCGCTGCCGGAAAGCATCACCGCAAAGGCTGTGCTTAAAGTCGGCGACAACATCACAACCGACCACATTATGCCGGCGGGCGCAAAGATTCTCCCCTACCGTTCAAACATCCCGCATCTTTCGCAATACTGCTTCGGCGTTTGCGACGAGACTTTCCCCGAAAGAATTAAGGCAGAGGGCAAGGGCTTTGTAATCGGCGGCGCTAACTACGGTCAGGGCTCGTCAAGAGAGCACGCTGCGCTTGTTCCGCTTTACCTCGGCGTTAAGGCTGTAATCACAAAGAGCTTTGCAAGAATCCACGTTGCAAACCTTGTTAACGCGGGTATTCTCCCCTTCACTTTTGCTAATGAGGATGATTACGACAAGATTGCACAGGGCGACGAGCTTGAGCTTGCAGACATCAGGGATTGCATAGAAAACAGCAAGCCTGTTGTGCTTAAGAACATCACCAAA
>CAYZPT010000152.1:0-4234 GCA_964480285.1 uncultured Bacteroides sp. | reverse complement strand
AGCTGACCTTCAACATTGACGTCAAAGCCTGTTGCCTCCCACGAATTATAGAGCACGGGCAGCGGTTTTCTGGCAAAGTTCTTCGGCAGAATATTATTGATTGCAAAATCGTTCATCTGGTTGCTCATCTCGGCAAAACCGTTTGTGTAGCCGATATACGCCTTAGGTGTGGTGATGCTCTCGCCGGCGTGGAGGATTTTTGAAAAATCAAAGTCGTTAAGGCCGAGCGTAACGCGCGTCATACCGATAAAATCGCGCTGCGCCTCCATCTTGAAGTTGCCGCCCCAGCCGAGCGCAACAAAATACACGTCGCCGAAATCCTCAGTAGCATTCTTTGACAGAATGAGGAACGGCGAATTAACGTGACCTGTTGTGCCGCGGTGAGTTTCAAACCTGATAGAACCTGCCTTGAACGGCGAGGTCTCAAGCTGAAATTCACCCGCCCATGAGCCGTTTGTGTTGGTTATATCATATATATCTTCCGAAGGCAGCATAACCTCGGCACTCATCAGCTTTTCGATAGTCAGGTCGTGCTCGGAATTGTTGATAACCGTTGCATAACGCGTGATAATATCGTTTTCGCTGCTCCAGCGATAAGACAGAACTATGTCAATACTGTATGCCTCATCGCTGATTGTGATGTCAAGCGCACCGTCGGACTGCTTTGAATCCTTAAAGGTCAGCACAGTGTCGCGGCATTTGTCGTAATACTCGCACTTGAAAGCACAGCTTCTGTAACGTGTACCGCCAAAGGGTGAATACTCCTCCGAAATATAGTCAAGCTCGGAGTGGTTTGAGTTACGCTCCCACTCGGGCGAAATATTATAATCATCCACACAGGCTTTTTTGCCCCAGTGCAGATGACGGAGTATGCCCTTTTCGCTCACGCCCATAACGTAATGCGTATTTTTAGTTTCAATAACAAATATTTTTTTGACCATAACTTTGCCTCCGTGTGTAATCAGTTTTATCATACTTGATTTGTAAACAAATAACAAGTCAAAATTTTAATATTATTCTCATTGACAAGCATTTACAAAATTGTTATACTAATTTTATATGATATGTTAGTAATGAAAAGGTGAGATTTATGGAAAAAAACAGAGTAGGAATTAAAATTTGCGGCTCAAGTTATACCATTGTTACCGAGGACGACCCTGCATACGTTGAAGAGCTTGCAGAGCTTATTGATGAAGAGATGAGGTCTGTTGCACAGAGCTCGCCGAGCCTGTCAACAACACAGTGCGCTGTGCTTGTTGCGTTAGACCAGGCTGACGCTTGCAAAAAAGCAACTGCATCGGCAGATAATCTGAGAGCGCAGATCAAGGACTATCTTGAGGACAGCGCAAGAGCGCGTATGGAGGTTGACGTTGCAAGGCGCGAGATTGAACGCCTTAACAGAGAGAACAGCAACCTTCGCAACAGACTTGCAGGTAAATAAACTGACTAACGGTGCGGGTATATTGCCCGCACTATTATTATAAGAGGAATTATGAAGCTTGAAATTCTTGCTCCCTGCGGAAGTATGGAGAGCCTGACTGCTGCCGTAAGATGCGGCGCAAACGCGGTGTACCTGGGCACAAAGGATATGAACGCCCGCCGCGGCGCTGACAACTTTGACGACAGTAGCCTTAAAGAAGCAATTGAATATGCTCACGCGAGGGGCGTTAAGGTGTATATTACGCTTAACACGCTTGTCAGCGATGATGATATGCAGACCGCTCACAGCATTGTTAGAACTGCGCTTGAGTGCGGCGCGGACGCTTTCATCGTGCAGGATTTGGGTGTTGCAAAAATGATGCGCGACTGCTTCCCCACCGCCAAGCTACACGCGTCCACACAATGCAGCGTCAGCACCCCCGACGGCTTTAAAGCGCTTGAAAATATGGGCTTTGCGCGCGCTGTTATTCCGCGTGAAATGAGCCTTGACGAGATAAAGGAAATACGCAAATCCACAGATATGGAACTTGAGATGTTTGTTCACGGCGCACTGTGTATGTGCGTGAGCGGGCAATGCTATCTGTCCGGTATGCTCGGCGGCAGAAGCGGCAACAGAGGTCTTTGCGCCCAGCCGTGCAGACTTGCGTTCAGCGCTGATAATTCGGGCTCGTGCGATCTGTCGCTTAAGGATTTAAGTCTTATTCCGCACATTATAGAGATTGAGGGCGCAGGCGTTATAAGCCTGAAAATTGAGGGCAGAATGAAGCGCCCCGAGTACGTTGCGGCGGCTGTGACCGCCTGCAAAAAGGCGATTGACGGCGCATATGAGCCGAAGGACGAAGCGGTGCTGAAAAGCGTATTTTCACGCTCGGGCTTTACTGACGGCTACTTCACCGGCAAGCGCGAGGATATGTTCGGCACGCGGCAAAAAGAGGACGTTGTAGCGGCGGCTGACGTGCTAAAAGAACTGTCGCACCTTTACGATAATGAAAATCCCCTGCTGCCGATTGATATGGCGTTCACCTGCCGCGAGGGTGAACCGATAACGCTGACTGCAAAGTCGCTCGGCAAAACGGTTACGGTAAGCGGCGCAGTGCCCGAAAAGGCAATAAACAAACCGATGACAGCGGAAAGCGTAAAACAAAGGCTCGAAAAGCTCGGCGGCACGCAGTTTTACGCAAACGATATAACAGTTGAGCTTGACGGCGGACTGATTGTACCGGCAAGCGGCATAAATGCACTCAGGCGTGATGCGATTGCAAAGCTCACCGAAAATGAAAAAAACAATGTGCCGTACACTGATTACACACCGAAAAAGCCGCGCGTCACGGCAGGTATGCCGTACTTCACCGCAAGATTTGAGAGCGCAGAGCAGATACCCGAAAGCCACCCGTTCAAGCGCATTTTTCTTCCGATTTGGGAGGCAGACGAGGCGTTCATTAAATACGGCGCAGGGGTTGAAGTCCCGCGCGGACTGTTTGGCTGTGAAAGCAGGCTGAAAAGCGACCTTGCGCACCTTAAGTCAATCGGCGTTACTATGGCGCTTTGCGGCAACCTTGGCGCATACAACACGGCAAAAGAACTCGGCTTTGAGGTTTTCGGTGACTTTGGTCTGAACATCTTTAACAGCGAGAGTGCTGCGATGTTCAACAGTCCGATTCTCTCCTACGAGCTGACGCTTAAGCAGGCGGGCAGGATTAACGCCGACGACACCGGCATTATCGGCTACGGCAAACTGCCGCTTATGCTGACGCGCAACTGCCCTGTCAAAAACCGCATAGGCTGCGAAAAATGCCGGAAGCACGGAGTGCTGACAGACCGCAAGGGATATGAGTTTTCGGTTAAATGTTCGTCCTATCCGTGCGTGCAGATTTACAACCCGCTGCCGCTGTATCTCGGCGACAGAATTAGCGAGATTTCGACCGATTTTATTCACTTTTATTTCACCGATGAATCAAAGGATGAAATTGCAAATTTGGTGAAAATGTATAAAAGTAACGAAAAACTGTTTGATAAATACACACGTGGACTATACTACAGAGGGGTTAAATAATGATAATTCTTGCATCTCAGAGCCCGCGCAGGCGCGAGCTTATGAAATACATTACAGACGACTTTGAAGTCAGGGTAAGCGACGTTGACGAAACACTGCCCGATGTCATTAAGCCGAGCGAAGCGGTTATTTATCTTTCGCAGATAAAAGCGCGTCCGTTTGCCTCTGCAAACGACACTGTAATCGGTGCCGATACAGTGGTTGCCATAGACGGCAAAACACTCGGCAAACCCGCTGATACAGCGGATGCGCGGGCTATGCTGAAGACGCTCAGCGGCAGGTCTCACAGCGTATTTACTGGCGTTACAGTTATTAAAAACGGGGTTGAAAAATCATTCTGCTGTGAGACAAAAGTTAAGTTCTATCCCCTGAGTGACAGTGAGATTGATAGGTATATTGCAACCGGTGAACCACTCGACAAAGCAGGTGCATACGGTATCCAGGGATACGGCTCGTTGCTCGTTGAGGGCATTGAAGGCGACTATTTCAATGTCGTTGGACTCCCTGTCAGTCTATTAAATCGTGTATTAATGGATAGTTGGGGCAATTTTGTCTAATTTGCCGATTTGTAAAAAATATCATTGAATTCTTGACTTTTATATGTTAGACTTATATTGAGGCAAATCGCACATTCAAATTTTTTACCTGAAAGGAGTATGTTATGGCAGCAGATTTACATTGTCACACAAAACTGAGCGACGGTTCTGTCGGAATTGAAGATCTCATCGTCATTGCACACAA
>CAYZPT010000151.1:0-4262 GCA_964480285.1 uncultured Bacteroides sp. | reverse complement strand
CCGAGAGCCATTTGCTCCGCGCGCTTCATTGCAATACGTTTTGGCACAAGCTCGCCGAAAACAAGGTTGAAGTACGCCAGAATAAGTGTGATAACAACAAGTATTACGTTACTTAACACATGCTTTGGTACAGATACTCCCGCAGTGATAAGCGCATCAACAATGGGCTTTGAAAAACTGTCTGCCGCAAATGCGCTTGAAAGCAGCCCCGCGAGTGTGATTGCAACCTGAATGGTCGCAAGGAAGCGCGACGGCTGATCTGTGAGCTTTGAAAGACGCACTGCTTTTTTGTTGCCCTCTGATGTGAGCTGGCGCAGGCGTGCATCGTTCATTGATATCACTGCAATTTCAGCACTTGCGAATACTGCGTTGAGGAATATTAAGATTAATAATATAATTATTTTACCAATCATACATTTATTTTATGTTATTCTGGATTTTTGCTGCTGTGAGCGTGTTTTTCATCAGCATTGAGATAGTCATAGGTCCAACGCCGCCGGGTACAGGCGTTATGTATGAGCACTTGTCCTTGACATCGTCAAAGTCAACATCACCGCAAAGCTTGCCGTTTTCATCCCTGTCCATACCGACATCTATAACAATTGCGCCGTCCTTGACCATATCGGCTTTGACAAACTTTGCCTTGCCGATTGCGGCAATAAGAATGTCCGCACCGCTTGTGATTTCTGATAAGTTCTGAGTTCTTGAGTGAGTGATCTCAACGGTTGCATTTTCGTGAAGCAGCAGCATAGCCATCGGCTTGCCTACAATGTTGCTCCTGCCCATAACAACAGCCTTTTTGCCGCTTACATCAACGCCTGTTGAGTGGATAAGTTCCATTACGCCCGCAGGTGTGCAAGGCAGGAAGTTGTAGTCGCCAATCATAATAGCACCCACGTTCACAGGGTGGAAAGCGTCAACGTCCTTAATCGGATCAATGCGGTTGATGACCTCCTTATCGTCAAGGTGTGACGGCAGAGGAAGCTGGCAGAGAATACCGTTAATTCTCGGATCTTTATTGAGTTTGTCAACAAGTGCGTTAAGTTCTTCCTGTGTTGTATCAGCAGGGATTGCATACTTTTCGCTGTAAAATCCGCACTCCTCGCAGGCTTTTTCCTTATTACGAACATAAACCTGAGAAGCTGAATCATCGCCTACAAGAATTACAGCAAGTCCCGGGGTTACACCCTTTGCTTTAAGCTGCTCGCACTCTGCTTTAACACTTTCTTTAACTGCTTTTGAAACTGCTTTTCCGTCAATTATCTGCATTTTTATTCTCCTTTTTCTCAACATATTCCTTATATTCATCATCTTCAATACCGAATGTTATTGAAGAGTAACCGTCAGTATCGGCATAAACAACCTGATTAGGCTTTTCGGGCAGCATTTTTGCAGGCAGATTGCCTTTTTTATACCTGATCATAAAGTAGGTGAAAAACGCAAGCGCAACAACAACAATAATTGCTGAAAGCAGCTGTGACACACGGATATTCGTTGCGCCGATGTAAAGTGAATCGGTACGCATACCCTCAACAATCATACGCTCCGTGCCGTATAAGATACCGTAGAGCATAAAGACTTCGCCCTTGAATCTGCGAAAATGCTTAACAATAATATGCAGCACTATGAAGCTGAAAATGCACCATACGCTTTCATACAAAAACGTAGGATGAACCGCACTTGCAGGGTCAACCTTAATGCCTTTTGCAGCAAGTGCGTCAGCGCTCGCTGCAAGTGTATCGCGGATTTTAGGCGACCACATACGAAAAAGCGCTGTGTCGGTATTAGTACCGAACGCCTCCTGATTAAAGAAGTTACCCCATCTGCCGATGCCCTGACCGATAAGCAGACCGAGAGCGCCGAGATCGAGCAGATTAAGGAAGTTAATTTTACCTATCTTACAGCCGATAGCTGCACCGATAAGCGCGCCGATTATACCACCGTAAATTGCAATACCGCCGTTCCATATGGCAGGTATTTCGTTAAGATGCTTTGCGTAGTAGTCCCACTCAAAGGCTACATAGTAAAGCCTTGCAAAAACAATGCCGAAGATTGTGCCCCAGATAAGAACATCGGTCATACCGTCAAGGCTCATTTTCCACTTGTACGCTCCCCTGCCGCCGTACAGCACGGCAAGCGCAAAGCCAAACGCGATAATCACGCCATACCAGTGAATGTCGTGACCGAATACTGTAAACGCAACGGACGGCAAATTAAAATCTATTCCCAGTCCGTCAAAGTAAACGTGTGTAAAATCAGACATTTATTTGTCCTCCGCTATTTTTTCCTTACTACCGAAAGCGCGCTGTATCTTTCATCCATCATTGAATCAAGACGCGACTGCACCTCGTCAAGTGTAATTTGCTGATAAATCTCAAGCCCGTCAAACAGCGACCAACCGTTGAAATCGCAGGCTATAAGCGCATTTGCGATAGTGTCAACATCGTTAAACGACATAATTTCCTGGCCGTAAAGGCTCCTGCGTGCAATCTCAAACTGTTCCTCGGTTATGCCGTTTGATTTGAGGTTTGCAGTCTCTTCTTTAATCGCTTTTGCCACAGCTTCGGGATTCTGACTTTCGCCCTCAAAAATTACGGTTTCAAAACCGCTGCCGATGAAATACGAACCGGCGAACGAGGTATCTACAAGGCCTTCCTCAACAAGACGTGAATACAGAGTTGATGTGGTTCCTGCGATGATTTCAAGCAGTACGTCAGTGATTATATTCTCGCGGTAAATCGGAATTGGCTTTTCGCAAGCTTCCTTGTATCCGAATGAAAAAGTCGGGATTGAAACGGGAAGGTTATGCTCCTTATAATCACATACTACATCCCTCTCCTCATTTTCAAATGAGCGCTCAATTGAGAGCGGCGGCGCATCCTTGAGGTACTTATCACACACATCAAGTACATCATCAACCGATACGTTACCCACAACGGCAAGCGCCATATTGTGCAGGTTGTAAAACGTATTGTAGCAATCATAAAGGAGCTTGTCTGTAATCTGAGCAATAGAGTCAACAGTGCCTGCAATATCAATTCTTACAGGGTTTTTGTGATAAAAACATCTAAGAAGATTAAAGGTGCTCATCCAACCGGGTGAATCAAGATACATCCTGATTTCCTGGGCAATAATTCCCTGCTCTTTTTGCACGGTTTCCGCTGTAAAATAAGGATTCTGCACAAAGTCAATGAGAATCTCAAGACTGTCCTTAAAATTCTCGCTGCACTGGAAAAGATAGCAGGTGCGGTCAAACGAGGTGTATGCGTTAGCGCTGGCGCCCGTCTTAGCATAACGTGCAAAAGCGTCGAGCTCCTCACTCTCAAAAAGCTTATGCTCGAGGAAATGTGCGATACCCTCAGGAACCTCAGTGAATTCCTTACAGTCGGAACGTCTGAAGCGTGTGTCAACAGAGCCGTATTTTGTGCCGAAAATAGCATATGCTGAGGAGTAATTCTCCCTCGGCATAACATAGATTTTCAAGCCGCTTTTGTGGTCAATTTCGTAATACTTCTCGCCGAGAATGGGCGATTTAACTTCTTTAACAGCCATTATTCGCCCTCCTTAGCCGGTACAAGTCTGAACACAGAATCAAGTTTAAGTAATTTAGAACTGTTTATAATCTCGTCAAACGTAACTGCGCTGTTATTAGCAGCAGAGGTTTCGGGTGAAAGAACTGTGTTATCCGTAATCTGTGATGAATACCAGTGACACATGGCAACCGAATCATCACGAACAGACAAGATAAGGTCAGATATTGCCATCTTAGCAGCATCAAACTCTTCCTTAATATCACCGTCCTGAACGATTGAAAGCTGTCGCTGAATCTCGCTTACAGCCTTGTCCATATTCTCTTCCTCACAGCCGCACTGAATTATTACGCAACTCTTGCGGCGGTCATAGCGCGCCGAGCAGTAGTAGCAGAGCGACATCTTCTCGCGCACGTTGGTAAACAGTTTGCTGTATGGTCCTCCGCCAAATATATCGCAGAACAAACGCACATCAGGTCTGCCTTCAAAATTATCTTCACAGTTAACCCTGTAGCCTATAACAAGCTTACCCTGTTCAACGTCAATAGCCTCGCTTTCGTCTTTAACACATTCGGGGAACGGCTTGAACACTGCTTTAACCGGCGCTTTGTATGCTCTGCTGACATTTGCAAAGCATCTTTTTGCGCAACTGCCGATATAGTCAATATCAACACTTCCAACAACGGTAAACTGTATTTTTGCCGATTTAATCAGCGTTCTATAAGCATTTTT
>CAYZPT010000150.1:0-4326 GCA_964480285.1 uncultured Bacteroides sp. | reverse complement strand
GCGTTTGTATTTGACACAGTCGGCGGCGTTATGTTTGCAAAGTTCCTCAACATCTTCAGACCTAAGGGCAAGAAGATTAACCCGATGATCGGCGCTGCAGGTATCTCGGCATTCCCGATGAGCGGTCGTGTTGTTAACCAGCTCGGTCTTAAAGAGGACCCGCAGAACTTCCTTCTTATGTACTCAATCAGCGTTAACGTGTCAGGTCAGATTGCTTCGGTAATCGCAGGCGGTCTTATCCTTGCACTTGTTGCACCGTTAGTATAAGGAGGTACAAATATGCTTACTAATCTTTATATTACTTTAATTCAGTTTTTCACGCTGGCAGGCGGAATCACATTCAGAGGCGGTTCGTGGAAGCAGACGCTTCCGGCGCTTGTAATCGGTATGTTCGGTATCTTCCTTGTAATCGGTATCATCATCCTTGCTACTTATGCGCTTAACAAAGCGTTTTCAAGGAATAACGGCGAAGAGGAAAACGACGCAGAATAAAAACACAATACACATTATAAACGGGAGGGTTTCACGCCCTCCCGTTTACTGTTTAATAACGATTTTAACCGCCACGGTTTTTGATGACTTTTTGTAATTCTTGTCACCTGCCGCGGTGACTTTTATTTTAACTGTATATTCACCTTTAGCGGTACCCTTTTTAACAGTAACCCTGCCTGTCTTTCTGTTGACCGTGAAGGCGCGGTTGCCGCTTACTTTTGCATAAGTCACTTTGCCCTTTGCGCCGCTGACAGTAATCAGATCTTTACGCGCAACGGCGAGCGACTTTTTCTTAAGCGATGAACAGGAAAGTTTCTTCGTTTTCGCTTTCACTGCAAGTCTGTTCGGCGCTTTGTCAATCTTCCACTTTATGCTCTTTGCCGCAGTACTGCCGTCAGTCCAAACATAAGTGACATTCGCATTTGTCCTGAGCTTCACTTTAGCGGTATAACTGCCTGCGTTTGCCGACTTTGACGTACCGTAAACAGTGTATTTGCCACCCGACTTAACACCGGTCTGCTGTTTTCCGTAATAGGTAAGATTTCTGCCCTTAGGGAGTGCCACCTTAACTATTGTCTTGTTGATTTTCCATCTTATTGTCTTTGACGTTTTAGTGCCGTCAGTCCAGACGTAACCCGATTTGAGTATGGCAGTTGCTTTGTAAGAGCCCGCATTCGTGGCAGCCTTTGTGCCGCCCAGAGTATATCCCTCGCCCGATTTGACGCCGGTCTGCAGTTTGCCGTTATACGTGAACGTTTTACCCGTCGGTACTTTAACGTACTGAGCGAACTTGTTTTTAAGAGAATACGTACCCTTGCCGATGCTTTTTGCTTTTACGCCGTTTGAATCTGCATAATCATAACCCGAACTGTCGGCAGCAGAAGCAAAGCAGTTTATATCAAAAACCGAATCTGATTTGTTAATTATCTCATTAAAACATCTGTTGCCGAAAGCACTGACGCCCGCAGTTTTAAGACTCGCAGGAAGAATGAGCCTGCCGGACAGATTTGTGCACCCGTCAAACGCACTGCTTGCAACAGAGGTGATACCGTCCGGCAGTGCAAGCGATGCAATTTCGCCGCAACCGTAAAACGCACCGACGCCGACTGTTTTGACATTTTTGCCAAACGTGACCGAAGGCATATTTTTGCAATTTTTAAATGCGTAATCTCCGATCGACGTCACCGAATCAGGAATAACAACAGGCTGTAAAATCCCTTTGCAGTCGCTGAACGCAAGTGATTCAATCGTTTTGACAGTATTCGGTAAAGTCAGTGATTGCAGCCCTTCGCACTGCTGAAATGCGGCGATGCTGATTATAGTAACGCCGTTGCTGATAGTGAGCGATGTCATTTTGATGCAGTTGCTGAATGCATATGTGCCGATGGAAGTAACCGTATCGGGAATCGCGGCAGACTGAAGTTTTTCACACGACTGAAATGCGCAGTTTCCGACTGTTTCAAGCCCTTTGTTAAAGTTCACCGTTTCAAGATTCGAGCATCCGTCAAAGGCAAACGCGCCGATAGTTCTGACAGACCCGGGCACTGTAACGCCTGTAATGCTTTTACAGTTTTGGAACGCATTTTCTCCGATTGCCGCAAGTCCGTCTGCCAAATGCGGGCTCACAAGCGCAGTGTTTTCAAAAGCCTTTTTGCCGAAATACGTAACGCTTGCAGGTATGTCGACGTCAGTCATTGATGTGCATTTACTGAACGCCTTATCGCCGATGGTTTTAACTCCGTTTTGCATTGTCACACCCGTAATACCTGTGCAGCCGCAAAACGCACTGTTACCTATACTCTCCACCGTCTGCGAAACGGTTATGTTGCCCGCCAGACCAGTACAGCCGTAAAATCCCTGCTCTGCAATTGATTTAAGACCGCTGCCAAACTGCACTGAGGTAAACCCTGCACAGTTGCAAAAGGTGCCAACGCCCATAGTTGTAAGCGAGTCCGGCAGCACAAGCGCTCCGCCGAAAGCAGTGCCCTTAAACGCAAAGTCATCCGTACTTTTAAGTGAATCGGGGAGGTTGAGTTCACCCGCAGAGCCATTATTTGCGCCGAAATTATAAAACGCCTTCTGCCCGATTGATTCAACTCCGCTGCCGAAGGTTATGCCTGTTGCATTGATACAGTCAGCAAATGCATAGTCTGAAATCTGTGTGACCGTGTCGGGAATTACAACGGACTTAAGCAGCAAGTTGCCTTCAAAAACGCGCGGCGCAATCGCAGTCACATCGTAGTAACCGTCGTCAAGAAGAACGCTTGACGGAATAGTCAGGTTTGCCGTGCTGCCCTCATATTCTTTGAGCGTAACAGTCCGGGTTTCCGAAACTGCCGTAACCTCAAATTTGTAATTATCGCCGCCAATCTTACACACTCGCTCATCATGAATAAGCATCGCAAACACCGCCTGTGCTGCGCTGAATACAAACAGCGACACAAACGCAATTGCAAGTAAAACAGTGCAGCTGCGTTTTGCGGTTTTGCGATGCCTTTTCATATATTTCCCCTTATTTAAGCTTTGCGATAGTCACGCCGTCCTCACCCTCGCCGTATCTGCCGAGGCGGTATTCGGCAATATTCGGGTGGTGCTTCAGTTCTTCAGCAACTGCCTTTTTCAGCACACCCATACCTTTGCCGTGGATAATGCGCACCTCGCTCATACCGTTGAGCACGCATTTGTCAATAAATATGCCGAGGTTCTGCAGCGCCTCCTCCGCATTCTGACCGCGAAGGTCAAGCTCGGTGGTGACATCGGCGTCTGCACGCGATGACGTACGGTGCACTGTGCGATGCTTATTAACCGCTTTCTTTTTCTTTTCAACAAGCATAATGTCGGACAGCTTGACGCGTGTTTTGAGCATACCAGATTTGACGTAAACCTGATCGTTTTTGACCTCGATAATCTCGCCTTCACCGATACCGCGGATGATAACCGCGTCGCCTGCTTTAGGCTCTCTGGGGAGCTTGTAGTCGTAATCCCAGTTTTCCGCAAGCTCCTGCGGGTTTACAAGGTCGTCCATCTCGCCCATCTGGTTTTTGATGGCGCGGCGCGTCTTTTTGGCAATTTCGGTGACGTTAGCCGCGTTCTGCTCGTTTTTGAGCTTGTCAAGCTCGAGCATAAACTCGCTCGCCTGACGTTTCGCCTGATTTATTAGCTTCTCCGCCTCGCGCTTTGCCTTGTCCATCTCACGCTCGCGGAGTGTGTTAATTCTGTCTTTTTCGCTCTGTGCGCGCGACTCCATTTTCTTTGCGCGCTCGGTGGCTTTCTGCGCCTGCTCAAGCTCGTTTTCAAGCTCGTGGCGAGTTTCCTCAAGCTTTTCAAGCACCGACTCAAAGTCGCGGTTGTTTGTGCCGATAATGCGCTGTGCATTGTCAATAACCGTTTCGTCCATACCGAGATGCTGTGAAATTGCGAATGCGTTTGACCTGCCCGGTACGCCGATAAGCAGCCTGTATGTAGGGCTTAAGGTTTCCACGTCAAACTCGCAGCAGCCGTTGGTTACGCCGTCAGTGTCGAGCGCGTAGGCTTTGAGCTCCGCATAGTGCGTTGTAGCGGCAATTCTCGCGCCTTTCGAGCGCAGGTATTCAATAATCGAAACAGCGAGCGCCGCACCCTCAGTCGGGTCTGTGCCGGCACCGAGCTCGTCAATCAGCACAAGCGAATTCTCGTCCGCCTGATTCATAATATCAATGGTGTTTGTCATATGTGACGAGAAGGTCGACAGGCTCTGCTGTATGCTCTGCTCGTCGCCGATATCAACGAGGATTTTGTCAAAAATTGAGACCTTCGATTTATCGCTTGCAGGAATCAGCAGACCGCACATCGTCA
>CAYZPT010000149.1:0-4389 GCA_964480285.1 uncultured Bacteroides sp. | reverse complement strand
GGGTTACGTTGATATGGTCAACGTACTTCATAAGCTCGATTGCCTTCTTTTTGCCGATATATTCGTACAGCGTGCCGCCGAAATCGTTTGTGATATTATACTTTCCGTCAGAAAATGCGCCCGCACCGCCGAAGCCGCTCATAATCGCACAGGTCTTGCACTGAATGCAGGACTTGACCTTATCGCCGTCAATCGGGCATTTTCTGTTTGCAAGCGCGTTGCCCGCCTCAAACACAGCTATTTTAAGATTTTCGTTTTTCGTTGCAAGCTCGTAAGCGGAAAAAATACCGCCGGGACCTGCGCCGATAATAACTATATCATAGTCAAAACTACTCATTTTGTGTTCACCTTTCCTCGTACTCATACTCATCAGTCGGGATAATCTCATACTGAATCAATATATCGTACAGTTCGTTAATCTCATGCTGGGTGATATTTGTGCCTGTTCTGTTGTTAAGTGTAACTATTGCCGGCAGCAGCTGGTCAAGCGTTACAATGCGCACGTTCGGATTGAATACCTTGATGTTGTTCAGATAGCAGAAATCCGGGAACACAACAACACTGCGAACCAGAAGCCCGTCGCGCCTCAGGAACTCGCGCACTGTCTGCACCTGTTCCTCGGCAATAATAACGGGATTGTCAAACTTTTCCTCCTGCATTTTTCTGCCGTAACCCGACTGTATACGTTCGCTCCATATTTCAGCATTTTCCGAACCGGAAATCCAGCCGTTTGCCCTGACGTGAAGGAACACATATACGCCGCTCTTTGCAAGCATAATCATATCAATCGGGTCTTCTCTGCCTGGCAGCTGACAGTCGAATATAAACCTGGCGCCACCCTGCTCAAACGACTGCAGCACGATATGGCTGTGATATGCACAGAAATCGTTGATGTCGTACGGCAGCGCAGCAGGCGGTGCCTGCCTGCGACTGTAAACACCGACGCCCGGACTGGTTGCCTTTGCAAACAGTATCAGTAATATGTTAACAGCTAACAGTATAATTGCTAAAGCTTCAAGCATAGTTAATTTCCTTTAACGCAAGTTTAAAAATCAGTATTACTCCTCGTCCTCATAATCGTATTTAGGAGCTCTCGTTTTGCGAAGATATGCAATAAGTATAATTGCAATAATCAGTGACAGACCTGCAATTACAACTGCGATAATAATCATCAGCTTCCTTTTCTCGAGGCTCGAATCGGTCTGCTCTTCGTCCTCGCCCTCGCCTATCTCAGGAACCTTGCTGTAAACCTCGGGGTTGAGGCTGACCTTCATCGGCTTGATCTTCTTAAGCTCATCCATTACCTCGTGAGTCTCGGGATTTTTGCCGTTTTTCATGCTGTTGCTGTTTTCACTCATATACCACATAACGTCGTTGAGCAGCACGCCCGAGTCAATGAACGCCTGCTCCTGCATAGCGTTGCAGTAATTGGTTATGTACTGGTGCGCGTCCTCTTTGCCGCCGATTCCGTCAGCGGTGTCAAGAACTGCAGGCATACACTTTGTCATACCTTCTTCCGCCTGCTTCCAGTAATTCCTTACAGGCGTACCGTAAGTCTTGATGTTGTTCTTTTCATAACAAAGAGTTGTAAGCGCCTTAAAGCGGTAGTATGGGTATTTGTCAACCTCAAACTTGCCGTAGTCCTTCGGTCCCTGGCTTCTGCCGTACGACTCGCTTACGCTTGTCGCCGCATTTGAAAACGGAACAAACGTGCCGTAAATAGCAGGTCCGCAGCTCGCCCACGTTACGCAGGACATATCAGCGGAGTAATTCGGGTAAATCTGCGCGATATGCGCGTTAATCGCAATCTCTGTACCGATTACGCGTATGTCTGTTCTGCCCGTTTTGTCAGGGTTGAATTCCGTTCCCTCAAAGCGGTTACGCATAAAGCCCATAACGTCCTGCAGCGACACCTTTTTGTCAGCATTAAAGCAAAGCGGATATGTGTCCTCTTTGTTGTATTTTTCGTACTGTTTTTCATTGAGGAGCTTGTGACCCATCCACGTTCTTCTGTGCGAATACTCAGTAAGGGTCGACTCGCCCGAATATGTTTTAAGGAGATTGAGCTCATTATTGTCGCCGTAAACAGCAAAATCCTTTTCCTTTGCAAGCGACTCAAGCTGCTTTGATGTGATTGAGTCCTCGTAGTCGGAAAGGTATTCAAGTAAAAATTCGTTACCGAAAGCGCACACCTTGTCGTCCGGCAGCTTAACAGCCGCGTACTGATGTCCGCTATACATCTCAACGTACCATACTTCCTTCTGGTCGGCGATGAACGCAATGTTAACCTCGCTGCTGCCGTACTTGTCAATCAGCTTAAAAAGATTCTGCACGCCCTCTTTTGCCGTCTTGCTCTGGCAGGTTACAAGGTCAACAGCAGTGAATTCACAAAGGCCCTTCTTTGCAAGCGGATCAGCTGCAATAGCCGCACGATTTGAAAACGCCGTAATTGACATAATCATAACCACACCGTACTCGTTTGCACATATAGCGGCGTCCTTGCCGTCGTAAAGATTAGCGTTCTGCACGCTGTCGTCAATCGGTGTTGAGGTGTAACGGTATGTCGTCGCAGGAATCTCAGCCTGAACAGTACCCTTGAGGTCAACAGGCATAGTTCTGCCCTCCTCATCCTCAACGCGTTCCGTAATTTCAAGATGGTTGGCCCAGACGTGCTGGAAGTCGTTTGACTTGGCAATAATGGTTGTGCCGTCAGCGCTCGCTTTCGGACCAACGTAAAACGCCGTGCACGCCAGTGCCTGCGTAGCACCTAATGTTGAAAACACAACAATCAGCATCGCCGTAATTATTAATCTTAATCCCCTTTTCATACTCTGTATCTCCTAAAAAATTTTATCTGTTCACGCACCGCAGGCGCAATTCACGCCCGAAGGGCAATTCATTATCTCGTTATCAACACTACCGATTCCACATGCGGAGTGCGCGGGAACATATCAACCGGTGTGATTTCCTGCACTTTAAAACCTTTGGTGCTCAGTATCTGCAAATCACGTGCGAGCGTTGCCGGATCGCAGGAAACGTAAACTATCCGCTTCGGCTGCATACGACAAACTGTGTCAAGCAAATCGGATGAGCAGCCCTTGCGCGGCGGATCGAGCACAACCACGTCCGCCTTAATGCCGCGCTTTTCAAGCTCAAGCGCGCCGTGCTGCGCGTCGCCGCATATGTATTCTGCGTTTGCAATGCCGTTAATTTCCGCATTGTGTTTTGCGTTTTCAACCGCCTGAGGTATAATCTCAATGCCGAAAATCTGCTTTGCGCTGTCCGCCATCGTAAGCCCGATTGTACCCGCGCCGCAGTAAATGTCAACAAGCGTTTCGCCGCCTGTTAAGCCTGCACACTCTGCGGCTCTGGCATACAGCTTTTCGCACTGGTCGTGGTTGACCTGGTAAAACGAATTCGGCGAAATCCCGAACTTCTTGCCGAGCAGAACGTCCGTCACCGTCTCGCTGCCCCAGAGCACCTTTGTTGTACTGCCGAGGATAACGTTGCTGTTGTCTGTATTGATGTTCTGGCAAATGCTCTTAACGCCGTCAATCTGCCGCAGGTTATCAATGAGCATCTCTGATTCAGGCAGGTCGCCGCCGTTTGTAACGGCGCACGCCATAATCTCGCCGGTCGAGGTTTTGCGAAGATAGATATGCCGCAGCAGTCCTCTGCCGCTGTTTTCGTCATAAGACGTAATATCCGCCGCCTCAACCCATTTTGCAAACGCTTCAAGGCATTTTTCAAATTCGGGCGGCTGCAGCCTGCACGAAGCGCAGGGAATAATCCTGTGACTCTTATAAGCGTAAAAGCCGGCAATCAGCTCGCCGTCTGTAATCGACACAGGATACTGCGCCTTGTTGCGGTAGCCGTCAATTTTATCAGCGCCGATAACGTCGCTCACAGGCACGTCAAGATGCCCGATACGCGTGATTGCGTCCTGCACGCGGCTCTTTTTAAACCGCAGCTCCTCAGCGTAAGTCATATCCCTGAACGAGCAGCCGCCGCATTTTGCCGAAACCGGACAGTCGCTTTTGATTCTGTGCTGAGAATGCGTAATAATCTCCTTAACAATGCCGATGCAGTAGCGCTTTGACACCTTGATAATATGGGCGATAATCTCATCGCCGGTAACCGCACCGCGCACAAAAACGGCAATGCCGCCGTAATGCCCGACAGCAGCGCCCTCGCTCGTCATATTGTCAATATGCAGTTGTATATCGTCATTCTTTTTAATGTCCATATGCCCTCCGCATAATCAACCAAATTACATAATAACACAATTATATTTAAAGGGCAATAGATTGTAATACTTTTTAATATATAAATTATAATAAAAGCCTCCCTTGTGTAAAGGGAGGTGGCATTGCGAAGCAATGACGGAGG
>CAYZPT010000148.1:0-4445 GCA_964480285.1 uncultured Bacteroides sp. | reverse complement strand
AACAGGCTGAAGAGTCTCCTCATCTCTGTAAAGACCGATGTGACCGACACGAGCCGCCGGTACCATCTTGATACAACCGTCAACCATACCAAGACCTGCGCGGAGAATCGGAACAAATGCGAGCTTTCTGCCTGCAATCTGCTTGCAGTCAGCGATACCGCACGGAGTTTCAACCTTAATATCCTCGGTCGGAAGGTCACGCGTAGCCTCAAACATCATAAGCATTGCAATCTCATCAACAAGAGCGCGGAAGTCCATTGTCCTTGTTCTTTTGTCGCGAAGAATGCTGAGTTTGTGCTGAATAAGCGGATGATCAAAAATTACGACTCTTCTTTCCATATTACTGTCTCCTTTGACATATTTTTTATCCTTACAATAATATCAAAATTGAAATGCGTATTCAATAAAAGTTACAGCATTGTAACGCATTGTTACAGTGTTTGTAACATATGATTTATGTGGACAACACTTCTGCGCGTTTGCGCAGATTTCATCCCATCGGGATTTCATCGTCGCAGCCGATTTCATCAGCCGAAGGCTGATTTCATTAATTAATCGCACTATGTGCGATGAAATCCTCGCCTTCACCTCGGATGAAATCGTTCGGCATAACCTCACGATGAAATCTTTGCTACGCAAAGATGAAAAAATAAAGGTGGTATTTTAAACGAAAACAATCAACAACGCCGCGCTGGCGATTATACTTACGGGCACAATAATTGCACTGATTTACCTCTCCCCGCAGGCAAAGGCAGGCGCGCTGAGCGGAATAAATATGTGCGAAAAAATAATAATCCCGTCGCTGCTGCCGATAATGCTGCTGACAAATCTGCTGCAGAAGTCGGGCGCCGTCATAGTTTTTGAGCGGCTGTTCGGCGGCATATTCAGGAGGATTCTCAGACTGCCCGAAAGTGCAGTAACGCCGGTGATTTTCGGGCTTATCGGCGGTTATCCGGCAGGCGCGGTGCTTACCTTTGAGCAGTACAAAACAGGCGCGCTGACCGCTGACGAAGCGTGCAAAATAATGCGCTTTAACCTCTGCGGCGGGCTTGCGTTCACAATAACCGCAGTCGGCGGATACTACGGCAGCATAAAGACGGGCGCGCTGCTCTACTGCGCAAGCTTGTTTTCAAGCACAGTGATTGCTATTTTTTCGGCGATAACAAGCAAAAGCAAAAGCGGTACAAAATCAGTCAGCGAGCCGCTGCCGCTGTCGGACGCGCTGTGCAAATCGGCTGAAGCGTCGGGCTACGGCATAATCATTATGAGCGCATACATCATACTGTTTTGCGCAATTGCAAGGGTGCTCAGTCCGCCGCAGTTCCTCACGCCGCTGCTCGAAATCACAAGCGGCATCTTCACCGCAAAAGAAAAAATCCCCCTGCCCTACTGTGCGTTTTTCCTGACCTTCGGCGGCTTGAGCGTGCATCTGCAAATTGCCGGAATGCTCGCAAAAATGAGGGTGAAATACATCGGGTTTCTGATTTACAGAACGCTTGGAGCAGTGCTGTCCTTCGGCTTTTGCAAGGCGTACTGCCTGCTGTTTCCGCAGAGCGCGACAGTATTCAGCGACAGTGCGGTTGCCGTTCCTTTTCAGTTTTCAGAGAGTGCTTCGTTCGGCATACTTGCAATGCTCGGTTGCGCCGTCCTCGTACTCGATATAGAAAACCGAAAAATCAGGTTGTGATGTCGTAAATTAAATGATATAATGTTAAGTGGACAGTGAACGGTGGACAGTAGATAGTGGCTTCCCCTTGAGGTGCTCCCCGATTAACGGGGAGATGTCACGAAGTGACAGAGGGGAGCGTCTGTGCTAACAAAAGCTGTCACCGCAGGTGACTGATGAGGTGTAGCAACGAAGTTGCGTTATATTGTTTTCCACCTCATCCGTCACTCACTCCGTTCGTGCCACCTTCCCCTCAAGGGGAAGGCATTTCATTCATTAGGTGGTGCATAATATGAAACTACACACAAAAATATCCGCGATTATAATAATGCTTTGCATTCTGCTATCAGCTTGCAGCATAAACGTCAGCACAACGGGCACTATAGCGGCAACCACCACTGTAAACAGCGATGAAATAATCGAATCAGTCCAGCCATACAACAGCGACGCGTACACCGAGCTTAACGGCAACAAGCCGACCTTCACAGATGATGAAATCACCACCGATTCGTTTGAGGAATACGGCAGGCTTGACAACCTCGGCAGGTGCACTATCGCCTTTGCCTGCGTGGGCAAAGACCTTATGCCGACTGAAAAGCGCGGCAATATCGGCTCTGTAAAACCTACCGGCTGGCATCTCGTAAAATACAACGGCATCGACGGGCAGTATCTGTACAACCGCTGCCACCTGATTGCGTATATGCTCACTGCGGAAAACGCAAACCCGCGCAACCTGATTACCGGCACGCGCTATATGAACACCGGGATGATACCGTTTGAAACCGAGGTCTGCGACTACGTTAAGCGCACGAACAACCACGTTATGTACCGCGTAACGCCTGTGTTTAAGGACGAAGAGCTTGTCGCACGCGGCGTGCAGATGGAGGCTTACAGCGTTGAGGACAAGGGCAAAGGCGTTTGCTTTAATGTGTACCTGTACAACGTGCAGCCGAACATCGAGATTGACTACAAAACCGGCGAAAGCAAACTGAGCGCCACAACGGCGACCACAAGTTCAGAAGCCGCAAGCGGCACTTACATACTTAACACGAATTCAAAAAAATTCCACAAGCCGAACTGCAGCGGCGCAAAGAGTATAAGTGAGAAGAACAAAAAGACGTATAACGGCTCGCGCGACGAGCTGATAAACGAAGGCTACAAGCCCTGCGGCACCTGCAAGCCGTAGCGTTAGCTCATCTTTGAAAAGCAAAGATTTCACCGTGAAACGATTTCATCCGAGGCAACGCCGAGGATTTCATCGCGCTCTGCGCGATTTAATAAAATGAAATCAGCCTTTGGCTGATGAAATCGGCTGCGCCGATGAAATTACTACGTAATGAAATCTGCTCGCACACTCGCAGATAAATATGCCTCAAATGAAGAAACACCGAGTATAGCACTCGGTGTTTCCCCTCTCTGTCTATAACAAACTATAGGAGGACAGGTTACCATTGACGGTTGCGGCTCCGTCAATAGTGTAAATAAATCATACATAATAGTCACCAATTTGTCAAGTCAAACGTGCAAAAATTTATAGCATTTTGCATAATTGTATAGTATTTTTTGAAAAATTGCACAGAATTTCGTACAACGCCTTGACATCGAACATCTGTTCTACTAATATTAAATTGGAAGCAGTTACCACTCACCTGCTTTTAATTAATGCGAAAGGAAGGGCAGAAGATGTCAATTGATGAATTGGCTCGTGAATACGAGCAGCAGTACAAAGTACTCTGCACCAAGATGGACGCGCTCAGGCCGCTGCTTTGCGTGTACACCGGCAAGGACTTGTACCTGCTGAGAAAACGGATTAAGATTTATTACGATATGGCTTGTGAATGCAAATACACTGCATCTCTGCTGGGCTCATATTACGGCGGGGAGGAATACGATGGACTTAATTGAAATGTACTACTTTCCCCCGGTAATCGGCGATAGCGGCGTCGATTTCAGCAGTGCAAAGCGCAAGGCGTTTGCGCTGATACTGCCAAAGATTATGGATAACGAGCTTACCGACCGCCAACGAACGTGCGTTAAAATGAAGTACATAAACCATATGACGCAGGCGGAGATTGCCGACAGGCTCGGCATCAGTCAGTCGTCAGTGTCACGGCATATTTTCAGTGCAAAAAAGATAATTAACGACCGTTTGAACTACTGTTATCTTGCACTTACAAAAGCATTATATGAATACGAAAAAGATTGTGCTTAGCGCAATCCTGCGGTTGTCGAAAAAGCGCATAACCACGCCTGTTATCAGAAGGTTATATTGTTAAAAATCGTAGGGGTCGGCGATCTCGACGACCCGTTAAAACAGCGACCGGACATATTTAAAATCTCCGCAGGCACTGTGCCTGCTGCGATTTTGGCGTTTTCCGTTTTTTGCGAACAAGCGGTACAACAGTACAGCAAAGTTCGCAAGAAAACGGAATTCTGCATCTTTTTCGTTCAACCCTCAGAGATTGCGCTTAACGGTGCAGTCTTTTTTAATGGCAAGGAGGTTAATATTGTGGCTAAACAATCTGACGTGGCATTCCTGATGATGAAGGATTGGCGCGACCAATTTTCATATCTCACCGATGAACAGAAAGGAAAAGTTCTCGATGCAATTTACAACTTTCAGTGTGACGGTATTGACTTTGATACTGATGATTCAACGCTGAAGATTCTCTGGCTCGGCATAAAGCGCGTTTTTGACATTAATAACAAGAAATATGAGGACTTGTGCGAACAAAACCGCAGAAACGCAAAAAAGCGTGTTGAAAAATATGAGCGCTCG
>CAYZPT010000147.1:0-4530 GCA_964480285.1 uncultured Bacteroides sp. | reverse complement strand
TGACGTACTCCCGAATATCTACTGCGGAATTCTTCCGGCACTGCTTCTTCCGCTGTACATTATGAACAGCAAAATACGCATTAAAGAGAAGATTGTTTATGTTCTGCTGATTATCTTCTTTGTATTCAGTTTCAATAACAACTATGCTAATTTCATTTGGCATGCGCTCCATTTCCCCAACGATCTGCCATATCGCTTTTCGTTTATGTATTCATTCATTATAGTTGTTATTGCATATAAAACGCTTAAGCATATTAAAGCCCTGAAATACCGCGATATTGCGCTTGTGGGTATGTTCTGGGTTATTCTGACGCTGTTTTATCAGAAGTTCCCTACAGAAAAGTTCACCGGTTTTACTATTTACGTTACTCTCGGCTTAATTATGGTGTGGACTGCTGTACTGCTGGTTATCCGCAAAGGTAATTTATCAAAGGTTATACTCGGTATTACGATTGTTGCAATCACATTCTGTGAAGTGATTATTGCCGACACAGCTTCATACTCGATGACTCATGAGAACTCAGAGTACATGGAGAATTACGCCGCATATCACGACACTGTTGAGCAGGTTGAGAATAATGATAAGGACTTTTTCCGTCAGGAGCTCTGCTATCTTGACACACGAATGGATCCGTGCCTTTACGGCTATAACGGAATATCCGTATTCTCATCAATGGCTTACGAAAAGTATTCGGGACTGCAGTATTCTCTCGGTATGTTCGGCAACAGGATTAATTCATACACATATAACACGCAGACGCCTGTTTACAATATGATGTATAACATCAAGTATCTTACGCACAAATCCACAGGCGTTGTACCGTCTGACGATTTTTACAGCCAATACTACTCAGGAAAAGACGGTCAGACCGATGTATATAAAAACAAATACTATATGCCGATTGCATTTGTAACATCTAACGAAATCGGAAAATGGAACTGCGAAGAAGGCAACCCGTTTGACGTTCAGGAGGACTTCATTGACCGTGCTGCCGGCGTGAGCAATGTATTTGTACCCTGCAAATACGTCAAGACTGAAACGTACAACTGCGACTGCGAGGATATTACCGAAAACGGTGTGTTCTCATTCTCAAAAAGCGGTGACAGCGATAGCGGAACAATCGACGTTACGCTCAAAGCAGCAACTGACAGCAACCTTTATATTTACATTTCATCAAGCGGAATTGATAACGTCAACTACTTCTGGAACAATGACGAAGATACAATCGATCAATACATTGATGAGCCGTATATTATGGATCTGGGTAAGCATAAGACTGGTGATGAAGTACGAGTTGAACTCAGTCTTGCAGGAATGGAATCCGACAGTTCTATAGTCGATATTTACGCTTACAGCATTGATAAAGACGTTTTTGAGTCAGCATACGATGTACTGAAAAACGGAAGAATGACTGTAACCGAATACAGTGACACATACGTTAAAGGCACTGTAAACTGCGGCTTTAACGGTTATCTTTACACCTCGATTCCGTATGATGAGGGATGGTCAGTTTACATTGACGGCGAAAGAGTCAAGACTTTTGAAATCGGCGACTCAATGCTTGCAACCACTGTTAAGCCCGGCAAGCACACTGTTGAATACAAGTTCACTCCTAAGGGATTGAAATACGGTATAGTTATTACAGCCGCTGCATGGCTTTGCGTTCTTGTATGGGGTGTCTACCGCGTGCTATCCAGAAAATCGCAAGCAGAGCTACTTGCTCAGAATTCCTGACGATTTATAAAAAATTAATAATATTTGTATTGAACAGCAATGAAAATTGTTGTAAAATAGGTAAACATAACAGCAGGTTATGTAACGTGATAATACGAGAGGAGTTTAAAAATGCCAAGAATTACAGCACAAGAGGTACAGACAATTCCGTATGGTCCGCTGGGTATAGTTGCCCTTCCTGGATGTGAAGAGCTTGCCAGAAAGATTGACAAATTCATCGTTCAGTGGCGTGAAGAGCAGGTTGAAAAGCAGGAGCACCTGATTTCATTTTACGGTTATCAGCGTGATACTTATATGATTGAGACCAGCCTTGTCCGCTTCGGATCAGGTGAAGGTAAAGCGGTCATCAGCGACACAATCAGAGGCTATGACTTATTCATTATTGCTGACTGTTTTAACTATTCAGTTAAATACAAAATGTACGGTATGGATGTCCCCAAGTCTCCCGATGACCATTATTCAGACCTTAAGCGCGTTATCTCTGCAGCTTCAAGCAAGGCAAAGCGTATTAACGTAATTATGCCTATGCTTTATGAAGGCAGACAGCACAAGCGCTCTTCAAGGGAATCGCTTGACTGTGCAATGGCATTGCAGGAACTTGTTGATCTCGGCGTTGAAAACATCATCACTTTTGACGCGCACGATCAGAGAGTTCAGAACTCCATTCCTCATAAATCTTTTGAAAACGTTATGCCTACATACCAGATGATCAAAGCTTTAGTTGATACGGTTGACGACCTGACGATTGATCCTGAACATCTTATGATTATCTCCCCTGACGAGGGCGCAATGCACAGATGTATTTACTTTGCTACTCAGCTTGGAGTAAACCTCGGTATGTTCTACAAACGCCGTGACTACACTCAGGTAATCAACGGCAGGAATCCGATTGTAGCTCATCAGTATCTCGGCGAAAGCGTAGAAGGCAAGGATCTTATCATCGTTGACGATATGATTTCTTCAGGCGAAAGTATGCTTGAAGTTGCACGCAAACTTAAAGAGCTCAAAGCAAACAGAATCTTTGTATGTTGCTCATTCGGACTGTTCTGCAATGGTCTTGAAGTATTTGACAAGGCTCACAAGGAAGGCATTTTTGAAAAACTTTACACCACCAACGGTATCTATCAGTCACCTGAACTCCTCTCCAGAGACTGGTATGAAAGTGTTGAACTTTCAAAATATCTCGCTTATTTCCTTGACACTATCAATCACGATTTGTCAGTATCATCACTGCTTAATTCCTCTACTAAGATTCATCAGCTGCTTACAAATAAAGGGCTGAAATAATCAAAAGGACTGTTAATTATGAAAATTAAGAAATTATCAAAAAAACAACTTATTGCTTTTATTATAATCGCCGTTCTGCTTGTGGTTACTGTACCTACCGGCATTTACTGCGGTGTCAAGCACGAAACTCCCGCTCAGGTATTCACCCAGGTTTTCACTGATGAAGAACTGCTTATTAATAAGTGGCAGAGTGAAAAAGCAGCTTCAGCTTACGAATTCAAAGAAGACGGAACTTATGAGAGCTTTATAAGCACATTCAGTTATACCGGCAACTACAAGGTTGAAGGAAAAAAACTGACACTGTTCAATCCGAATTCAAACGGCAAGGTTGTTTACAAATACAGTATTGATAAAAAAGGTAATATTTACACACTTACTCTTGTTCTGCTCGAGCAGAACGGCGTTGAGGCTGAGGACGAGGAAGAAGTTGTTTACAAGCAGGTTGATCATATCAACACCAAGTCTATTACTGACCTGTTCAGCGATTATGCAAACGAAGTAAAAGATGAAAAATCCACTGAGAAAGAGAAATAATATTAAAACGGGCATATTTATGCCCGTTTTAGTTTTAGATTAGTATCATAATGTAGTTTTACAAATCATATGATTACCGAGAGGTAATTATATGAAAAGATACGATGTTGACAAAAGGTGTGTTGAACTCGGCAAATACATTGCCGAAAGCGGAGCAACCGTCAGACAAGCTGCAGAGGTTTTCGGCATTTCAAAATCAACTGTACATATTGACGTTACAAAAAGACTGAAAGAAATCAAGCCGGCGCTTTTTACTGAAGTTGAAAAGGTATTGCAGACAAATAAAGCGGAGCGCCATATCCGAGGTGGAAACGCCACGAAAGAAAAATACAGACATATGTTAAATAATTATTGATATTAACACTTTAATATGTTAAACTATATTAAAAGCAAGGAAGTAATAATATGAAACTTGGATTTATTGGATGCGGCAATATGGCAAACGCTATAATCAGCGGCATTGTTGAAAAAAGAATTATAAACAGCAACGATATTAATGTATTTGATATTTATACACCTGCTTGTGAATCTTTAAGCAAGTCATATAGTGTTAACATACTTGACAGCGAGATTGATATTGTTAAGCAGTCGGATGTGGTTATTCTTGCTGTTAAACCAAATGTTCTCGGTAACGTGTTGACAAAAATAAATATCACACTTGATGAAAGCAACACCCTGCTTATATCCATTGCAGCAGGTAAAGATATTAAGTTTATCCGATCAATGCTGTCACACGATAACAGAATTATTCGCGTAATGCCCAATATCAACGCTAAAGTCGGCGCTGCCGTATCTGCTTACACAGCAAACGAGCGCGCGACTGACGATGACAAAGCAATGTGCGAAAAAGTGTTCAGCGGTGTAGGCAGTGTTATGGAACTTGATGAATCACAGTTCCCGCTTTTCGGCGTTCTTGGCGGCTGCTCGTTTGCTGTGTAAGCAGATACGGCAGCGCCGACTTTAGCGTTGATATT
>CAYZPT010000146.1:0-4575 GCA_964480285.1 uncultured Bacteroides sp. | reverse complement strand
CCCCGACCGTCTGCCCGTCGTCGATGATGCGAGGAATCCGTTTTTCGTTGGCGACTTCGAAGGCCAGCGCTTGCGCGAAATAGCCTTGAGTCCCATCTCCGTGCCCTCTTTAAGAGCGGCACGAATGATGTTACCCGTAGAAATTGCAGGAATATTATACTTATCGCAAATGTTTTCTGCCTGGGTGCCTTTACCTGCGCCCGGCGCACCTAAAAGAATAAGATTCATAATACTCTGCCTTTCAAATTTTAAACGAATTAGTCAAGGAATCCCTTATAGTGACGCATCATCATCTGAGATTCGAGCTGCCTTACAGTTTCAAGCGCAACACCTACCAGAATGATAAGTGATGTACCGCCGAGACTGATTGACATACCGCCGTCGTCGCCGCCCTCTGTGAGCGGTGGGATAGCAGCTTCGCAGATGAGTGAGTAAACTATTGGGAACAGTGCTACTACAGAAATCATCAGCGCACCGATAAGAGTCAGCCTTGACAGAATCTTAAAGATATAGTCTGATGTAGGTCTGCCCGGACGGATACCCGGGATAACACCGTTGTTCTTACGAAGATTGTTTGCCATTTCAATCGGGTTGTACTGGATAGTACTGTAGAAATAAGCAAAGAATATGATGAGAATGAAGTACATTCCCGCATACCACCAGGAATCACCCTGGAATGCGTCGAAGAATTTTTCCCATCCTGTGCCCTTGTACTTATCTGATGAGATGAACATCTGAACAGTACCCGGGAGTGAGAGAATTGAAGATGCGAAGATGATCGGAAGTACGCCGCTCATATTAATTTTGATAGGCATATGGGTGTTCTGACCGCCGTACATCTTTCTGCCGACTACTCGCTTGGAGTACTGAATCGGCAATCTTCTCTCTGCATTATCAAGCAGTACGATATAAGCAATCATAAGCAGGAAGATTACGATAACTACCGGAACAAGAATCTTGTAAACGGTTCTGCCTGTTCTGATGTACTGGAACAGCTGGCTGATAATGGTCGGGAAACGCGATACGATACCTGCAAAAAGGATAATTGAAATACCGTTGCCGATACCGTCAATCGTAATCTGCTCGCCGAGCCACATGATAACAGCTGTACCTGCTGTGAGAACAGCAATAATTACTACTGCCTGGAACACCTGCTCAAAGGTTGTGTATGCGCCCTCTGCAGGAGTCATAAGATAGTTGTTTGCTCGAAGGAAGAAGAAGTATGCAAGGGACTGTGCAAGACCGAGTGCAACTGTAACAAAGCTGGGGAGTGTATTAATCTTCTTTCTGCCTTCTTCGCCCTCTTTCTGAAGCTTTTCCAGTGCAGGAATAGCAACAGCAAGAAGCTGCATAATGATTGATGCGTTGATGTAAGGAGTGATTGACATAGCGAAAATTGTACCGTATGTGAATGCACTACCTGTCATCAGGCTTAAATAAGTTAAAATTGAGTTACCCTTACCTACATCAATTTCGTCTACGATATCGAGGAAAGGTACTGGAATAACGGAACCGATTCTGAATACCAGAATGATGAAGGCGGTGAAGATAAGTTTTTTACGGATTTCGGGGATTTTAAATGCGTTAATG
This sequence comes from uncultured Bacteroides sp., assembly GCA_964480285.1. Classification (GTDB taxonomy): domain Bacteria; phylum Bacillota; class Clostridia; order Oscillospirales; family Acutalibacteraceae; genus Eubacterium_R. The sequence goes on along the minus strand of CAYZPT010000146.1, from coordinate 2,985 downwards.
ATAGTTTTAATCATTTACAGCACCTCCACCGTACCACCGGCAGCCTCAATCTTTGACTTGGCTGTTTCACTTACCTTAGCAACCTTAACAGTAAGCTTCTTTGTGATTTCGCCTCTGCCGAGAACCTTTACACCGTCGAGAGTCTTCTTAAGGAGACCGCACTCAACGAGGCTCTGTGCATCAACAGTTGCGCCATCCTCGAATCTGTCCTCAAGGTCGCAAACGTTCACAATAGCATACTCTGTTGCAAAAATGTTGTTAAATCCTCTTTTGGGAAGTCTTCTCTGAAGTGGCATCTGACCGCCTTCAAAGCCCGGTCTTCTGCTGTAACCGGAACGAGCTTTCTGTCCCTTATGACCCTTACCGGCAGTCTTACCCTGGCCTGAAGCGGGGCCTCTGCCAAGTCTCTTGACTGCTTTCTTAGAGCCTTCTGCGGGAGCAAGTTCATGTAATTTCATTATTGTACCTCCCTTATTCTTCTACGATTGTAACAAGGTGACAAATCTTTTTGATTTTACCCTGTGTCTGTGCGTTGTCGGGCTGTACTGTTACATTACCGATTTTTCTGAGACCAAGTGAGTGGGCTGTAGCAATCTGGTCTTTCTTACAGCCGATTAAGCTCTTGGTGAGCTTTACTTTAATATCTGCCATAATTAGCCCCTCCTTAACCTACGATTTCCTTAACGCTCTTGCCTCTGATAGCAGCAACCTCTTCTGCTGTGCGAAGCTGGCTTAAGCCATTGATAGTTGCTCTTACTACGTTGCAAGGATTGTTAGATCTGATAGCCTTAGTACGGATGTCCTTAATGCCGACTGTTTCAACAACGGCACGAACGGGACCGCCCGCGATAACGCCGGTACCCTTTGGAGCAGGCATAAGAAGTACTTCACCTGCGCCGAACTTACCTTTAATCTCGTGAGGAATTGTTGTTCCTCTGAGTGATACTTTAATCACGTTTTTCTTAGCGTCTTCGATGCCCTTGCGGATAGCGTCCGGAACCTCGCCTGATTTGCCGATACCGAAGCCAACAAGTCCGTTGCCGTCACCAACAACTACGAGAGCTGAGAATTTGAAAATTCTACCACCCTTTACAGTCTTTGATACACGGTTGATAGCAACAACTCTTTCTTCAAGTTCCAACGAAGATACATCAATCTTATTGTTTACCATAAAAATTTCTCCCTTCTTTAGAACTCAAGTCCGCCTTCACGCGCACCGTCTGCTATTGCAGCAACTCTGCCGTGATAAACATAACCGCCTCTGTCAAATACGCACTTTTTGATGCCTTTTGCAGTGGCTCTTTCTGCCAGTGTTTTGCCGACAGCCTTAGCTGCCTCTACATTACCGCCGTACTCAGTGAAGTCCTTTTCAACTGTTGACGCCTGGGCGAGTGTAACGCCCTTAACGTCGTCGATAAGCTGAACGTAAATGTTGCTGAGGGAGCGATATACGTTGAGTCTTGGACATTCAGCAGTACCGCTGATCTTACCGCGTACACGGGTATGACGCTTTTTTCTTGCTTTGTTAGAATCCTGTCTTGAAACCATTGTAATTCACTCCTTCCTTTATTTCTTACCTGCTTTGCCTTCCTTGCGGCGAATATGCTCGTTAGCATACTTAATACCCTTGCCCTTATACGGCTCCGGAGGTCTCTTCTCGCGGATCTGTGCTGCGAACTGACCAACTGCCTGCTTATCAGCACCGCTGATAACTATTGAGTTTGCGCTCGGGCATTCAATTTTAATTCCTTCAGGTGCTTCCATAATAACCTGATGTGAGAAACCGAGGTTCATTGTGAGCTTGCTGCCCTGTGCCTGAACTCTGTAACCTACACCGTTAACCTCAAGAGTTTTCTTGAAGCCGTCCTTAACACCTGTTACCATATTTGCGATAAGAGCTCTGTAAAGACCGTGCATGGCTCTGTGCTCTTTATCGTCTGATGGTCTTGAGAGTGTAACTTCGCTGCCTTCAATGTTAACCGTAATGTCTTTATTGACATTCTGTGTAAGAGTACCGTTTGGTCCCTTAACGGTAACAGTGTTTGCGTCGTCCTTTTTAACCTCGACGCCGGCAGGAATTACGATTGGTTTTAAACCGATACGTGACATCCTAACTGCACCTCCTTACCAAACGAATGCTAATACTTCGCCGCCTACATTAAGCTTGCGAGCTTCTCTGTCTGTCATTATACCTTTTGATGTTGAAATGATAGCGATGCCGAGACCTTTCATAACCTTTGGCATATCCTCAACGTTTGAGTAGATACGCAGACCGGGCTTTGATACTCTGCGAAGTCCTGTAATAACTGCGCTCTTGTTCTCGCCATACTTGAGTGTTACACGGATAACACCCTGCTTGTCATCTTCAATTACTTTATATGATGCGATATAACCTTCATCAAGAAGAATCTGTGCAATTGCCTTCTTCATATTTGATGCAGGAATATCTACTGTTTCGTGTTTTGCTGAGTTCGCGTTACGAATTCTTGTAAGCATATCAGCAATTGGATCTGTAATATGCATGATATTTCCTCCTTATAAATTTAGCAATTCTCAGATTTACCAAGATGATTTTTTAACGCCCGGGATTTCGCCCTTGTGAGCAAGTTCCCTGAAGCAGATACGGCATACGCCATACTTACGAAGATAAGCATGAGGTCTACCGCAGATCTTACATCTGTTGTAAGCTCTTGTTGAATATTTTGCAGGCTTCTGCTGCTTTGCCTTCATAGATGTTTTAGCCACGATATTCCCTCCTTACTCTGCAAACGGAGCGCCCATCAGTCTGAGGAGCTCGCGTCCTTCTTCGTCTGTGTTAGCGGTTGTAACGAAGATTACGTCCATACCGCGAACCTTATCAATCTTATCGTAATCAATCTCAGGGAATATGAGCTGCTCCTTAACACCCATAGCATAGTTGCCTCTGCCGTCGGAGCCGGTCTCGTTGTTGACCGCCATCACGGAGACGAGGATGGTTTTCTCATT
>CAYZPT010000145.1:0-4624 GCA_964480285.1 uncultured Bacteroides sp. | reverse complement strand
TTCGATAATGCACATCTCGGCTGCATCACCGCGGCGCGGACCTGTTTTGATTATACGAGTGTAACCACCGTTTCTGTCCTCATATTTGGGAGCGATTTCATCAAAAAGCTTTTTAACAGTGTCTTCCTTTGTAACGTAAGCAAGCACCTGTCTTCTTGAATGAAGGGTATCGTTTTTGCCGAGAGTAATCATTCTCTCTGTAAGCGCACGAACTTCCTTTGCTCTTGTAACGGTTGTTTCAATCTTGCCGTTCTCTAAAAGAAAAGTAACTAATCCTCTGAGCATAGCCTTTCTCTGATCAGTGGGTCTGCCCAGTTTTCTGCTACCTGGCATAGAAAATTCCCTCCTTTAAGTGATGACTGACAAATATCAGTCTTCTTCCTTGCTGAGTCTGAAACCAAGGGAAGCAAGCTTGCCTACAACTTCGTCAAGCGACTTTCTGCCGAGGTTTCTGACTTTCATCATATCTTCTTCGGATTTACCGATTAAGTCTTCAACAGTGTTAATTCCTGCTCTCTTGAGGCAGTTGAACGAACGAACTGAAAGGTCGAGCTCTTCAATGGTCATCTCGAGTGCCTTTTCCTTAGCGTCGTCGTCTTTCTCAACCATAATTTCAGCGTTGCCCATTTCCTCAGAAAGGTCAACGAAGAGGTTGAGGTGCTCGTTGAGAATCTTTGCAGCAAGTGAAGCTGCTTCGTCTGCAGGGATTGTACCGTCTGTTTCTACATCGAGAATGAGCTTATCCAGATCGGTCTGCTGTCCTACACGGGTATTTTCAACAGTGTAGTTTACCTTGAGTACAGGAGTGTAAATGGAGTCAATAGCGATTGTACCGATAGGCAGTTCCATAAGCTGCTTGTTTCTGTCGCAGGGAACGTAACCTCTGCCGTTGTCAGCAGTGAGCTCCATAACCACGCTTGCGCCCTCGTCGAGGTATGCAAGGTGAAGGTCGGGGTTGAGAATCTCTACATCAGCGTCATGCTTAATGTCGCCGGCAGTGATTTCGCCCTCGCCCTTTGCCTCAATGTAAAGGGTTTTCGGTTCCTCATCATGAATCTTGAGGATAACGTTTTTGAGGTTGAGAACAATCTCCGTAACGTCCTCTTTAACGTGAGGAATAGTTGAAAATTCGTGTAAAACACCGTCAATCTTCACGGAAGTGATAGCGTAACCCGGAAGTGAGGAGAGGAGAACCCTTCTCATTGAGTTGCCGAGCGTTGTGCCGAAGCCTCTCTCAAGAGGTTCAACAACAAACTTGCCTACGCTTCTGCTTCCCTGAGTAGATAAATCTACTATTTCGATATTAGGCTTATCAATTTCTATCATGTAAAAGCCTCCTAAAAATTTGTTTTGTTATACTGTCAATTAATGCCTTGGGGCTATTATTTGGAGTAGAACTCAACTATAAGGTTGTACTGTAATTCAAAATCAAGGTCTTCGCTGGTGGGAAGTGCAAGCACTTTACCCGAAAGTTCTTCCTGGTTAAGCTCAACCCACTTGGGAACGAGCTGGGAAGGACCTTCCTCTTTAACTGCCTTAAATACGTCGATATCCTTGCTTCTTTCGCGAACTGAAATTACGTCGCCAACCTTAACTCTGTATGAAGGGATATTAACCTTCTTACCGTTAACAAGGAAGTGTGCGTGTGAAACAAACTGGCGAGCCTGCTTTCTTGTTTTGCACAAGCCAAGACGGTATACTACGTTGTCAAGACGAGTCTCAAGGAGCATTACCATATTCTCGCCTGTTACGCCCGGAAGTCTTTCAGCTTCGTCGTAAACGCGGCGTGACTGCTTCTCAAGAATGCCATAGATGAACTTCATCTTCTGCTTCTCGTTTAACTGAAGGCTATATTCTGAAGCCTTTCTTCTGCGGTTGTTTTGTGAATTTCTCCAAGTTTCTTTCTTTGAATAACCTAAAACAGAAGGAGAAATATCATATTTCTTACATCTTCTTGCAACCGGCTGTCTGTTAATTGCCATAATACTTTCCTCCTATAATAAATTATACACGGCGTCTCTTTGGCGGACGACAACCGTTATGCGGGATAGGAGTAACATCCTTGATGAGTGTTACATCAAGACCTGCTGTCTGGAGCGCTCTGATAGCGGCTTCACGGCCTGCGCCCGGACCCTTTACGTAAACCTCAACAGTTTTCATACCGTGGTCTGTTGCAATCTTTGCAGCAGTCTCAGCAGCTGTCTGAGCAGCGTAAGGAGTAGACTTCTTTGAACCGCGGAAGCCCATCTCGCCTGCTGATGCCCAGGATACAGCGTTACCCTGTGTGTCGGTAATTGTTACGATAGTATTGTTGAAGGTTGACTGAATATGAGCAGTACCGCGCTCAATATTCTTCTTCTCTCTTCTTTTACGAGAAGAAGTTTGCTTTTTTGCTGCCATAAATGTATCCTCCTACCTTACTTCTTCTTATTAGCTACGGTTCTCTTCGGACCCTTGCGGGTTCTGGCATTGTTCTTGGAGGTCTGACCTCTAACCGGGAGACCCTTTCTGTGACGAATGCCGCGATAGCAACCGATTTCTATAAGTCTTTTGATGTCGAAAGCTGTGTTACGGCGAAGGTCACCTTCAACAGTGAGGTTGTGGGTGATGTAATCGCTGAGCTTTTTAACATCTTCTTCCGATAAATCTCTGCAACGGGTGTCTGCGTCAACACCTGTTTCATTGATAATCTTTGTAGCAGTTGTACGGCCGATACCGTAAATGTAGGTAAGACCGATTTCAACTCTTTTGTCATTAGGTAAGTCAACACCTGAAATACGTGCCATTCTACTTTTACCTCCGTTTAATTGTCAGTTAACCCTGACGCTGTTTGTGCTTCGGATTTTCACAGATAACCATTACTTTTCCGTTGCGCTTAATTACTTTGCATTTTTCGCAAATTTTCTTTACAGAAGGTCTGACTTTCATTATTTAGTCCTCCTTTAAACTTACTTGGAACGCCAAATGATGCGACCTTTGGTCAGGTCATATGGCGACATTTCCATTGTTACCTTATCACCCGGCAGAATACGGATGTTGTTCATCCTCAACTTGCCGCTGATGTGAGCTGTAATAATGTGACCGTTTTGAAGTTCAACCTTAAAGGTTGTGTTCGGTAATACTTCAGCCACAGTACCTTCAACTTCAATCATATCTGACTTAGACATCTTATACCTCTTTTATTTATGAGTGATTGTCATTCTATTAACTGGAATCACATTAAGGCTTGGTAAAAACCAACCGAATGCAATTGCAATTGCTATGCTCTTGTTAAAATAACCGGTCCGTTGTCCGTGATGGCAATAGTGTTTTCAAAATGAGCACTTGCCTTGCCGTCCGCGGTTTTAACAGTCCAGCCGTCGGAGAGCTGCTTAACCTTATAGGTTCCCAGATTAATCATCGGTTCAATTGCCAATGTCATTCCGGGTAATAGTCGGATACCGCGTCCTGCGTGTCCGAAGTTCGGTACGCTCGGTTCTTCGTGAAGCTTTGTACCCACGCCGTGACCTACGAAATCGCGAACTACTGAAAAGCCTCGTTCCTCGCAATAGGTCTGCACTGCGTTACCGATATCGCCGACTCTGCCGCCCGGAACAGCCGCCTCAATGCCCTTGAACATTGATTCCTTGGTTGTTTCCACCAGCCGCTTTACCTCGGGAGAGCAAGTCCCGCAGATAAATGTTGCAGCGTTGTCGCCGTTGTAACCGTTTTTCATCGCACCGAGGTCAATGCTTACTATATCGCCCTCTTTAACGATACGCTTTTTGCTCGGTATGCCGTGGATAACTTCATCATTTATGGATATACATGCGGTAGCAGGGAATCCGCCGTAGCCGAGGAAATTCGGCTCTGCGCCGTGCTTCTTGAGAAAATCGTATGCAACCTTATCAATTTCCCAAGTGGAAACGCCGGGCTTAACAGCCTCACCTGCCACCTCAAGAGCCTGAGCAGAGATAACGCACGCCTCTTTCATAAGTTCGAGTTCGCGGCTGCTCTTAAGCACTATCATGTTAATCCTCCAATGCAGCAAAGACGAGCTTGGTAGTATCCTCTACCTCTTCCTGTCCTTCAACAATAGAGAGCTTGCCGAGCTTTGAATAGAAATCCTTAAGCGGCTCAGTCATCTCGTGATATTCAACGAGACGTGCCTGTACTGTTTCCGGAGCGTCGTCCTTACGCTGAACAAGTTCACCGCCGCACGCGTCACAAACGCCCTCAACCTTGGGGAATTTGTAAATCATATGGTAGGAGTTTCCGCACTGCGCGCAAACTCTGCGGCCTGATAATCTTGCTGTAATTGTTTCATCAGGTACTTCGATATCAACAACCTTGTCGATAACGATACCCATATCCTCAAGCGCCTGAGCCTGAGGGATAGTTCTCGGGAAACCGTCAAGAATAAAGCCGTTCTTGCAGTCGTCCTGAGCAAGTCTTTCCTTGATAATTCCGATTACAACTTCGTCGGGAACGAGCTGGCCTGAGTCGATGAAAGACTTAGCCTTGAGCCCCATCTCCGTGCCCTCTTTAAGAGCGGCAGGGTGACCTCTCCGCCGGTCCCGAGGTCCAATACGACATTATTCTCCTGAAAAAGGACGGCCTCCCGACTTATGACTTTGCTCATATC
>CAYZPT010000144.1:0-4665 GCA_964480285.1 uncultured Bacteroides sp. | reverse complement strand
TATTGTCCACGGATTTGCTCACAGAATGGGGGGCTTCGTTAAGATCGAAAGCGAGAGAGGAAACGGTACGACGATAAGAGTCACGATCCCCCAAAAGATTATTGATAAAAAACCATGTCTTTCCCTTGCGGAATCATTTGAGGGAGCTGTTCTGTTCCATGTCAGACCCGATAAGTACAAAACCCCGAGGCTTCGCGAGTTCTACCGCAATATGGCCGCCAATCTGGCAACAGGAATAAAGGTTCCCCTGTATCCTGCCGATACGGTGTATGAGGTTGAACGCTTAAAGGAAAAAATAAGCGCCACCCATGTGTTCATGGGTCAGGAGGAGTATGAGGAAAACAAGGGATATTTCGAGGGTATGAAGATTGCGGCGGCTTATGCAATCGCTTCACTTGTTAGTGATGATGAGCTTAACCCCGATTACATTCTTCCTCACGCATTTGACCCGCGCATTAAGGACACCGTTGCAGCGGCAGTTGCAGAAGCTGCAAGAAAAGACGGTGTGGCGAGAATATAAAAAATTCCCGACTTCGGTCGGGATTTTTTTATATTCGTAGGGGCGGATGATATCCGCCCCTACGTTTAATCTTTATTTAATATTGTCATTCTATAATGATTATGGTATAATAGAATGAAAAAGTCTGCGAGGAGGTGAGCAGCATGAAAAAACGTATGTTATCGGCGATACTTGCAATAGTTTTCGCTCTTTCTGCCTTTTTGCCTTTTAGCGCTTATGCTGTCACCCTCCCGTACGTGGAAAGTGACGATTACGGCAACGTAACTTATCACCGCTATGTTTCAGGCGTTGATACGGCGTTCTTTACGGATTATGATGAGATGGTTTATCAGATCCGCACTGCACTCATAAATCACGAAACGGAAATCGAATACTGTTTTGCCACTACCGACGAACAGTATGCTTACAGTTATGAGGTCGGCGATGACGAAACTGTGCCTCAGGCTGTTGCAAACAGTCTTTACAAAAAACTGTTCAACGATGTATTTGAAGTTAATTATAACTCGGTAACTGCAGGCGGCGGCGAATATCTGTTCAACTCAATCAAAAACGTGAGTATGCGTGATGACGATGTCTGCGAATTGGGTACGACTGAAATAAATTACTATCGCTCCTGCTTTGATACGCCGGTTAACGGTGTGCAGTACTATACGTTCAGCTTTGTTATTAAAAATATTCAGTACGAAACTACGCTTGAGCAGGAACGTATGGTTGATTACTTTGCGTCGTGGTTTATCAGCAATTATCTTGACGATAATATGACTGAGTACCAGCGCGTTAAGGTGATTTACGACTTTATTGTGCGCAATACCGAATACGACCAGGAAGTTTTTGACTCTGGTCTTGAAGGCTCAACAACTACTGTAACGCCTGAGCGTTACAATATCGCGCACTCGGCATACGGCGCGATTTACGGCAATATTCTTAATATGGTTGAGGACGGCTCGATACATAACAATATCGCTAATGTTTTCGCTTCAAAACCGACTGTTGCCGAGGGGATTACCGTACCTGTAACCTTCAATCAGGGCAAGGCGGTCTGCGAGGGCTTTTCAAAACTGTTTTACTACCTCTGTTCAATGTGCGGAATCCGCGCTCATATCGTTGACGGCGATTACATAGAGGACAGCGGAAAGAACAGCGACCCCCACGAATGGAACTACGTTTACCTTAAAGACGAGCAGAGCACCGATTACGCATGGTATCAGGTTGACTGCACTGCGGCATCGGAAAACAGCGTCAAGGATATTGACGTAAACAGCTACAATTATTTCCTCTGCGGTAAAGAGAACGTCTATTTCGGATGGAAAAACCACCAGCAGGCGTACTATAATAAGGGCGTGCATTACAAGCATCAGCTTTACGACTGGTATGACGGTGTTAATGAGAACACGCAACTGGATTACCGCTTTTCAAAGGTGCAGATGAACAGCAGTAACCTTGAAACAGGTTATATTATCTGCCGCAACACTGTTTATGACAGCAGCGGGGAAGTGCATAGGCTTCACATCCTCTGCGATAAAAACGGCAAACAGATTGTTGAGATCAACGAAAAAGGCATTAAACTCACCGAAGTTGAAGGCTTTGTTTTCAATGGCTGCAACTCGGAATTCACAGTAATGCTGCCGTATGTTGTTAACCGTATCAATATCGTCACCGACAGCAGCGGAAGCACCGTTCATGTGTCCGAGGGTGAGTTTACTTCGGACAAGAATAATATTACAAATACTTCAACAGGTACAAAAACGAGCACGGCGAAAGCGGTCGGTAATTATAAGCTCAGAGTTAACGGTAAGGGTACTTCGTATATTGACCTTCCGTTTGAAATCAAGGCGCTGAATATGTCTGACGACGCTATTGCGGATGATTCTGTTGTGCTTGCTTACAATTACGCAAACTATACCGGCAACGCGATTGTGCCGCAGATTACAATAACGGATCCGTATAAGAACAATCTTGTTGAAAACAGGGATTACACAGTCAGCTTCATCAAGAACAATCAGCAGATCAGTCAGATTAAAGATATTGGCGAATACACAATTGTAATTACTTACAAAGGTAACTACAGCGGAACTTATCATCTCGACTTTTTGATGGACGGCATTGACTTGAGTCAGCTGTCAACAAGTAAGAGAGTGTATCAGTATCTGCCCAAGTACTACCGCGACAAGAATAATATAAATAATCCTGTTGACTATTTTGTTAAGATGACAGGTAGCGGACTTAATGTCGGCGCGCTGACGCTGAAAAACAACAAGGACTACCGTGTGTCGTCCTCAAGCACAGGGCTTAATTACGGCAGCAAAGGAACTATTTACCTGACCGGGCTTGCAGATTCACAGGTTAAGGCAGGCACAAAAATGGTGGTGCCGTATGAGGTTTCGGAAAAATTTGATATCTCAAGCCTGAACGGCAGTGCTGCCGACTCCAACACGGTCAACAAGGTTTACTATACCGGCAGTGCACTTAAACCGACCAAGTTTGACTGGCTTAACGAATACCTTGAGCCGGGCAAGGACTACAAGATTGTCGGCTATTCCAACAACGTTAATGTGGGCGACGCTTACGTTAAGATTCAGGGCATCGGCGGATGCACGGGTACGGCTTCGCTCAAGTTCCGTATCAATCCCAAGCCGCAGTCTAATTCTACCGCGAGTTATGTCAAACCCACAAGCTCCGGCAACACGATAAAACTGGCGAAAACAACATATGTTTATAACGGCAAGGTTAACAAACCGGCAGTTAAGTTCACCAACGCTTCGGGCAAGGCTGTCAGCACTTATTACTATACCGTAAAATACTCCGGCGGCAAGTATGTGGGTAATGCCTACGCGGTTGTAAAATTGCGTAACGGTTACTGCGGCTCGTTTAAACTTCCGTATAAAATAAAGCCCAAAGCAACAAAACTCAGAAGTGTTTCCACCGGCAGACGGACACTGACTGTTAAGTGGTATAAGCAGGCGACGCAGACAACGGGCTATCAGCTTCAGTACGGCACGTCGAGCCAATACAAAGGTGCAAAAACCGTAACGGTAAGCAAGAATTCAACGGTGTCAAAAAAGCTTACCGGACTTAAATCAAAGAAACTTTACTATGTCCGCGTGCGTACTTATAAAACTGTCGGCGGCAAAAAGTATTATTCCTCCTGGTCAAAAGGATTGGGAATAAAAGTTAAGTAGGCGTAATTTGCAATTTATCGCTGCGGGTATATGTAAGTTGCACAAAAACACAATACAAACAAACTAAAGCGCATTCGATATTCACCAAATTTGGAAATATTGATTGATTAATATCAGTTCATTGAATATAATGACATTAATGAACAGGGACTGAAAAACCTGTTTTTGAAAGGGGAGTACCTTATGAGCAAGTACACTAAAGAAGAAATACTCAGAGAAGCTAAGGAAAACGGTGTTGAGTTTATCAGACTGCAGTTTACCGATCTGTTCGGCAGACTTAAGAATGTAGCCATTACCGTATCACAGCTCGAAAAGGCACTTGATAATAAATGTATGTTTGACGGCTCGTCAATTGACGGCTTTGTACGTATTGATGAAAGTGATATGTACCTTCATCCCGATTTCAGCACATGGGTTATTTTCCCGTGGGGCAAGCACCTCAACGCTAAAACTGCACGCGTTATGTGCTCCGTGTACACTGCCGATAACGTAACTCCGTTTGAAGGCGATCCGCGTAACGTTCTGCAGAGAGTTATTGACGAAGCGGCAGAGATGGGCTACGGCTTCAACGTTGGTCCGGAATGCGAATTCTTCCTCTTCAAGCTTGATGAGGACGGCAACCCGACGCTTGAAACCGGCGACAAAGCAGGTTACTTCGACCTCAACCCTATCGACCACGGCGAAAGTTGCCGCCGCGACATCTGCCTTGCTCTTGAGGAGATGGGCTATACAATCGAGGCTTCGCACCACGAGGTTGCTCACGGACAGCACGAGATTGATTTCCAGTTCGGCGAGGTTATGCTCACTGCCGACAGAGTTATGACATTTAAGCACGTTGTTAAGACTTATGCCACAAAGCACGGTCTGCACGCAACGTTTATGCCAAAGCCGATTTACGGCATCAACGGCAGCCGGTCACGAGATCACTGCAGACAACCCCGAGGATCAGTCAGGAAATCCTTTCTA
>CAYZPT010000143.1:0-4674 GCA_964480285.1 uncultured Bacteroides sp. | reverse complement strand
CTACTATCTGCGTGACAGAGTTGGTAAGGCTGCCAAGGTTAAGGAAGACATCGGATAATAATTCTTATAAACGCCTCACACTGTGGGGCGTTTTAATTTTAAGGAGTAAAATGAAAAAGAAAAGCTTTTCTGTCAGAATAATTGAATATTTAAAGGAGCTTGATATTTCTGCTGAATTAATGAGCAAGGCTGATTTGAAGGAATTTAAAAATAGCTTTGTTAACAGCTTTACTGATGACGAAAAAATCAAGGTGGTTTCTCTGCCGGATGAGAATCACAGATACCACAATTATCTCTGGCATGTGTTCAGCTACGATGAAGGTAAGGCAATCGAGGGTGAAAAAGCAGCCGTTGAGTATGATATAATAAATAAAAAGGATGCTTATATATACATTGATGATAACGATTTGCTTTTTTTAGCTCAAAATGTTTCCTTGCTGTCAGCAGAAGAGATTGAAAAGCTTTGCGTTAATATGAAAAGAAAATTTATGGACATAGTTGTTGTTTCAAAGGATTTTTCTTGGACGTATTGCCGAACTCACGAGGTTGATTGGCTCGGACCTTACTTTTATAAAAAATAGCAATTTGATTTTTAGTTAATATTGTTATATAATACCACTATTAAAATCAGGAAGGGTATAATTATGCCTGAATATATTAAACAGAACGTTCAGTGGTTCCCGGGGCATATGGCGAAAACGAGAAGGCTTATCAAGGAAAGCCTTAATCTCGTTGACGGAGTAGTTGAGATTGTCGACGCGCGCGTGCCGAAAAGCTCAAGCAACCCCGAACTGGATGAAATTATTAAGAATAAACCGCGAATTGTGCTGCTAAATAAGTGCGACGTGGCGAATCAGACAGCTACTTCAATCTGGCTTAAGCACTTCAAAGAACGCGGAATTTACGCGCTTGCCGTTGACTGCCGTACGGGTAAAGGGCTGAATAAGTTTGACGAAACTGTCAAGTCTGCGCTTGCCGATGTTATCGCTAAAAACGAGAGCAAGGGTATGAAGAATAAACCCTTGCGCCTGATGGTTGTTGGTATTCCCAACACGGGCAAATCGTCTTTCATCAACCGTATGGGCAAGAACGCCAAGGCTAAGGTTGCTGACAAGGCTGGCGTAACTCGGCAGAATCAGTGGTTTGTTGTCAACGGAGGTATTGAGCTACTTGACACTCCCGGTGTTCTGTGGCCTAAGTTTGACGACCCTGAAGTAGGCGATAAGCTCGCTTTTATCGGTTCGGTTAAGGATGAGGTTACAGATCAGGAAACGCTTGCTTGCAGATTACTTGAAACACTTGCAAAAACACGCCCTGAGGCTATTGAAGAACGCTATAAGCTTGATTCTGTTGAAGGTTTACAGGGATGGGAAATCCTTGAACTTATCGGTAAAAAGCGTGGCTTCCTGATTAAAGGCGGCGAGATTGATTATGAACGTGCCGCAGTCATTGTCGCAGACGAGTTCCGCGGCGGCAAGCTCGGCAGAATAACACTGGAGTTACCGTAATGAATAATGAGATAGAAGCAATAGATTGGCTTCATTATGAAAATGAAGCATACGCAAAGGGTTACACCTGCGTCTGTGGTGTTGATGAAGCCGGCAGGGGACCTCTTGCAGGTCCGGTTTGTGCGGCTGCTGTTGTATTGCCGAGGGGTCGTATAATAAGCGGAGTTAACGATTCAAAGAAGCTGACAGAGAAGAAAAGGGAAGCACTCTTTGATGTTATCAAAGAAGAAGCAGTTGCATATTCAATTGCTACTGCGAGCGAAAAAGAAATTGATGAACTGAATATACTGCAAGCTACATATCTTGCTATGAAAAGGGCAGTTGAAGGGCTGGAAATTGCTAATTTTGCTATGATTGACGGTAACAGAATTCCGCCGCTTGATATTCCTGCTGAATGTATTATTAAGGGTGACGGTAAGTCTATGTCAATTGCCGCCGCTTCGATCCTAGCAAAAGTCACAAGGGACAGATATATGCTTGAAATGGCTGAAAAATATCCGCAGTATCAGTTTGAAAAACATAAAGGTTACGGCACAAAGCTGCATTATCAGATGCTTGATGAATTTGGTCCATGTGAGCTACACCGTCGGTCATTTCTTAAAACATGGTATGCTAAAAAATGAATAATTTAGGTAAATTTGCAGAACTCAAAGCAACTGAATATCTTAGAAAAAAGCACTATAAGCTTATTGATTTTAATTATACCTCTCCTTTTGGCGAGGTTGACATTATTGCTAAGAAAAGAAAGATTATTGCATTTATCGAAGTCAAAATGCGAAATGAGAACTCTATTGCAAGCCCGAAAGAGTTTGTTGATTACTCAAAGCAACAAAAAATAATTGCAACGGCTGAACTGTATCTTTCGAAGAATCCCACTGATTTGCAACCGAGATTCGATGTGATTGAGGTAATATGTAACGACGGTGAAATAAAATCAATAAAACATCTTGAAAATGCTTTTCAATTAAGTTAAAATATATCAAAATGATTATTGGAGATTAGATATGCTTTACACATCAACAAGAAATAATAAAATCAGAGTTTCTGCGGCGCAAGCTATAGCACAAGGTATCAGCGAAGAGGGTGGACTTTTCGTGCCTTGCGAGATACCGCAGTTTTCAATTGATAAAATAGAATCGATGGTCAAGATGTCCTACATTGACAGAGCCAAAACTGTTCTGAAGGAATTCCTGACTGATTTTACTGACGAAGAACTTGACTACTGTGTTAACGGCGCTTATGCGGCAAACAAGTTTTCGAGCGAGAAGATTGCGCCCGTTGTTAACGTTAATGGCAACGAGAATATCCTTGAACTCTGGCACGGTCCTACCTGTGCGTTTAAGGATATGGCGCTTCAGCTTTTGCCGTATCTTATGACGGTTTCAGCAAAAAAGACCGCAGACGGCAAGACAATCGTTATCCTTGTTGCTACATCGGGCGACACAGGTAAGGCAGCACTTGAAGGCTTCAAGGACGTTGATAACACTAAAATTCTCGTATTCTATCCTGTTGACGGTGTGTCACCAATGCAAAAACTGCAGATGACTACGCAGGAGGGCAAAAATGTTGCTGTTTGCGCTATTAACGGCAATTTTGACGATGCTCAAAGCTCGGTAAAATCAATTTTCACAAACGACGAAATCAAGGCTGAGCTTGCTAAGAAGAATATGATGTTTTCATCTGCAAATTCCATTAACTGGGGCAGACTTGTTCCACAGATTGTTTATTATTTCTCTGCGTATGCAGACCTCGTAGAACAGCGCAGAATTGCACTTGGCGATGAGATTAACGTTGTTGTTCCAACCGGCAACTTCGGCAACATTCTTGCAGGTTACTATGCAAAGAAAATGGGATTGCCTATCAAAAAACTCGTATGTGCGTCTAATTCAAACAATATTCTTACTGACTTCTTAAAGTCCGGCGAATACGATAAAAACAGGCAGTTTTACACCACAACTTCACCGTCAATGGACATTCTGATTTCCTCGAATCTTGAGCGACTTCTCTACCATATGAGCGGTGAGGATGACAGCCTTGTTGTTGACCTGATGAACAAGCTTGCGCTTGATGGCAGATATGTAATCAGCATGGATCTTATGAAAAACATCCAGATGGTTTTTGATGCTGGTTTCTGTGATGAAAAGTCAGTCAGCGACACTATTCACAAGTACGAGAAAGAGTATAATTATCTCTGTGATACTCACACTTCTGTTGCTGTTAAGGTTTACGAGAATTACGTTGTCAAAACAGGCGACGATATTCCTACGATTATTGACTCAACAGCGTCGCCTTATAAGTTCTCAAAGAGCGTACTCTGTGCCGTTAACGGTTCAGAAGACTGCGCACTTGACGAGTTTGACACTGTTGATGAACTTAATCGTGTAACCGGTGCAGAGGTGCCGGCACCGCTCAAAGCGCTTAAAGATAAGCAGGTTCGTTTTACCGATGTCTGCAATAAAGAAAATATGAGCGAAATGGTGTTTAAACTTCTTGAGCTATAAAAAAATAGGGAGAGTGCAAACTCTCCCGATTTTCTCTTATTCACAACCCATAGGATTTTCACAGCACTCAAAAGTTTTGCACTTTGTTTCACTCTCGTGCTTGGCCTGCGCGTTGCCGACTTTAATGCAGTCTGCAGTGCAGTTGTCTGATTTGCTGTGATATACACAATTCTTAACTTCACATGAAATGCCTTTAATTTCGTTATCCATTTCAAACACTCCTTTCACTTTTAGTGTTTGAAGATTCTTTATGATTATACGGTGATAATATGTCATTATTTGCAATTGCCGATACGCATTTGTCCTTCGGAACAGACAAACCAATGGACTCTTTTCCCGGCTGGGAGGATTATGTCGGCAGAATTGAAAAAAACTGGAACAAGTTAATAACTGACGATGACAGTGTTGTTATTGCCGGCGACATCAGTTGGGCGATGAACTTTGACGAGCTTCGCGCCGATTTTGATTTTATTAATAAGCTGAACGGCAAAAAAATTATCATTAAAGGCAATCACGATTATTGGTGGAACACGCTGTCAAAAATGAAAAAGTTTGTTGAGGATAACGGCTTTAACTCAATTAGAATTTTGCAAAACAATTCTTTTGAGGTTGAAGGTGTGTCGGTCTGTGGCAGTCGCGGTTGGCTTTTTGACAGTGAGGAATCG
>CAYZPT010000142.1:0-4692 GCA_964480285.1 uncultured Bacteroides sp. | reverse complement strand
AACTCCATTTAACCTCCTGCAGCAATTAATATTCCTATTGAAATAACTGTTGTAACGGCCGATAAAATAAGGATTACGTTTGCAAGAAGCAACGCATCTTTAAATGATGACAGTACAAGGCTGATTCCGGAGTCACCGAAAACATCGGACACCACAGCACATAGCGTCACAGTAAGCCGCCATACTGCCACCTCAATAATTGATGGTAAAAACACAAACATAACTGCAATAATTCCGACAATACCCACGCTGCTTTTTATAAGTGAAGAGTAACTCTGGATTGAGACAAGACCCTCGCTTATTGAAGCGCCGATTACAGGCACTACCGAATTTATAACGAATCTTGCCGAGCGTATGCCGAGAATATCTGCTCGGGATGATACCGCGGTTTTAACAGACAACACAGAGACAAACGCGCCTGATACAAACGAAATCAACCACAACAGTACTGTTTTGAGCGATGAGGTTAGCCTTTCAAGTTTGAGTTCTGCGCGTATTCCCGAGCATATTCCAAGCGCAAGAAAGCAGTTTAATACCGGCATAAAAACATTGCTTGAAATAAATGAAGCAGCTTGCGAAAGTAAAAGAAGCATAGAGCCCGTAGAAAATGCCGTTATTCCTTTGCCGCTCGCAATCACAATTGCCGAGAAAACGGGTACAAACGCATAAATAAAATTCCCCGCTACGCCAAGAGACGCCGCGCAAAGTGTAATGGTTTTGCTTATACTCGCAATAAGCAACACTGAAACAATCAGCGCCGAAGCTGTTGAAAACGTATCGTTGATTTCACCAGCGTTATCAGGCTTCATACCGCGTATTAAAGCAGAAATAAGTATGTACACAATCACTATGAAACAGCCCTTGAACGGCGTTTTTGCGCTTGAATTAACAATACTCTTCATCACATTAAGAAAGTCAGCAAAATCCATAGATATTATGTTTTCAAAGTCAAACTTATCCGCACCGATTGCCTCAAGATAATCGAGTGTTTCATCATCAAGAGTATCATCGAAAAAAGACAGATCGTAAGTCGACAGATACTCATTGTATTTATCCTTGTCCGTTTCTTCGGCACAAGCGATAAACGGCAAGGTTAAAAACAGAATCAGGAATATTAAAAATCTTTTCATTTTAACAATCCACCAACTATACTTATAACCGTCTGAAACAGCGGAAGAAGCATTGTAACTACAGCAATTTTAGACGCAGTTTCCGTAATTGATGCAAGTGCACTTTCACCGTTGTCACGGCAAATATCTGCAACAAACTGAGTCAGAATTGTAATTCCGAGCGCCTTAAGCATAAGTTTAACGTATGTATCTGTTACAGACGAGGAATCGGTAAACTTATGCACTGCATCTGTAATATTTGAAAAATTACCAATAACAACAGTCAGAAGCGTTATTCCGCCTGCTACAGAAAGCAATGCCGCAACTGTACTGTTTTTGTCTTTGACAATAAGCGCGCAAAACAGCACAGCGAGCGCAATTCCGATAATTTTAATCATAGGTTAAACAGCGACTTAACCTCGCTGAAAAGATCACGAATCTGAGGTATCAGCATCATAAATACGACCACTACGCCTGCGATAGTTGTGAGCATTGCCTGATCGTCTCGTCCCGATCTGATAAGGAGTGTATTAAGCACCGCAACTATGATGCCGGTTGCTGCAATTTTAAAAATAAAATCAACGTCCAAATTTAACCCTCCGTCACACAAAAACAAGCGCAATCAGTACGCCTGAAAACACGCCGAAAGACAGATAAAGCCTTGCGTTTTTTGAGTGAGTTTTTCTGTGAATTTCTTCCTCTTTTGCTATGTAATCACGGAACGAATCAACAAGCGCAATCTGCGTTTCTCTGTCCGATTTTCCGAGAGTATTAAGGAACGACTGCACTTCTTTATTTTCGCTGTTTGTAAGCGGCAGAGACTGCGTTTCTCCGCTCTGAAGTGCGCTTTCAATATGCGTCAGCTGACAGTCCTTTACTATAGTGTCAACAAGCAGGTTTATCGGTGTTGCACGGTACATAAAATCTCGTATGAGCGCATCGCAAAGCACTACAAATTCACGGCATACAATCAGCCGCTTTCGTGAATTATCATACATCACCGCACCCACTGTGCAGGTTGAGAGTATCACTATTATGAAGCCTGCAAATTTCACTGTAAACCTCCCCTGCGTCAATAATTTCAGAAGTATAAGTAACACCATTAAGCAGCACAATATAATCGAATTCACCCGTTTCAAGCAAATTGCGAATAATGCTTTTGTTGTACAGATCTGATTTGTTACCGATATGTACTGAAAGCGCAAAGCTGACGCCCGAGGAAAAAGCTTGGGCAATAGCTTTGACCTCACTTTCGCGGGAAACCTCATCGCAAATAATCAAATCCGGTGAAAGCGTACGAGTCGCCATATCAATGCCGAGAGCCTTAGGAAAAGAAGACAAAACGTCTGTGTTAATGCCTACATTCAGTGTGTTCTGCGTTTCTGACTTGCCGGCAAGTTCTCCCCGTTCATCAATGATTGCGACCTTTTTATATCTGTCATTAAATCCGTTTGAAAGTTGATAAGCCATATCGCGCAAAAGTGTAGTTTTGCCGCTTGCCGGCATTCCTGCAACGATAATCGATGGAAACGAATTAACATAAAGAAAACTCAGGACATTATTACTGCAACCGCAAACTTCGCGAGGAATCCTGATATTCAACGAAGTAATGTTCCTCAATGTTATTACTTCGCCTTTGTTCATAACTGCCGTTCCGCAAACTCCGACTCGTGCACCGCAAGGCAAAGTAATAAACCCTTGCTTAATCTGCTCCTCGTTAGCATAAATTGAATATTCACACATACGCAAGAACACTTTATCTATATATTCGCCTGTTGCTTTAATACTACTATTATCGGGATGCTCGGTAATTTCGCCTGTATCGTTAATGAATAAAGACGTACTTTTTGCCACTACAACAAAATAATTATTCTTCCTTATTCGTATTTCAGTAACACAAGACAAAATATCCTTGTCCGCTTTGCTGAAAACCGCCTGCACATCGTCACCTAAAAAAGGCAGAACTCCCTGAAGCCCCTGCAAATTACCACCTCAGTAATTTGTATGCGGACAAGATGTAAATATTACAAAGATGTTAATTTTGCGAAAAACCGATTGAAGAATAACAGGCGTTATGTTAATATGATTGAGTATTTATTTTAATAATATAGGTGTAAATATGGACTTAACAAAATCAGACAACAAAATTTTTGCCAACAAGGTGTTAAACGGCGAAACAATTAACTACGGTATCTGCTTTTTTGCAGTCAGCTTTATATTTGTTATACTCAAGCAGTTTTGCAAAATCACATTTGGTCTCAATGCAACTATTGCAGTGACGGTATCTTTTGTGATTGCGGCTGTTTTTTTGTTTTTACTTGAAAAGAAGTTTGTTTTTAACAGAAAAGTTAATACTTCTTTCAAATTTCAGGCACTGCTAAGTGTCGTAAGGCTTGCAGTAGATGTAGGATTCTATAAGCTTTGTGACTTCATATTCGGAGATATACTTCACAGTACAGATGCAATGGTTTGCTTTGTATCTGCTATAATAATTGCCGTATTCAACTACTATTTTGACAGGCTTATTGTTTTTGACTGCCGTTCAGATAAGGCAAATAACTACAGAGGCAGAGCATATAAACTGTTTTTTGATAACCGTTTTGTGATAGTATCGGTTATTCTTGCACTGCTTTGCCTGTGCTTCACCTATATTGTGCTTCATAGCTTTCCTTTCGGCAAAATAACAGTTATGCGTATGGATCTGTACCACCAGTACGGTCCGCTGTACTGCGAACTCTTTGACAGAGTGACTCAGCATAAAGGTTTTATTTACTCCTGGGCATCCGGCGGCGGAACGAGTTTCCTAGGCAATTACTTCAACTATCTGTCATCACCGCTGTCGTTCATCATTCTGCTGTTTGACCGTGATGAAATGCCTTATGCCATCACAACTATGGTTTTGATTAAAGGCGTACTCTCCGCCGGAACATTCACATATTACCTCAAAGCATCTCAAAAGAGTCACTGCTACGCAAGCGCTGCTTTCGGCGTATTCTATGCTTTTTCCGCATACTTTCTTGCTTATTACTGGAACATTATGTGGATTGACGGAATGATTCTTTTCCCACTGATTATTCTCGGCATTGAAAAAATAATTGATAATCAGAAACCGCTGCTTTACGTTGCAACACTCACCTTGCTGCTTTACAGCACTTATTATATCGGATTTATGACCTGCATTTTTGCAGCAGTCTACTTTATTGCATACTTCGTTATTACCGCTGATCCGACAGGTACACCCGTGCCTGCGCACACAGTTCCTAAAAATAAAGAAGGTAAAAAAGTTGTATTTTCTTTAGAACCGTTAAAGCACAACCGATTCATAACCCGCGGATTCACCTTTACAGGTGCTTCGCTCTTTGCAGGTATGCTCTGCGCCGTTTCGCTTATACCGGTTTACTTCATACTGCAGTCCTCTTCTGCAACTTCGGACCAGTGGCCTTCAAGCACCGAGACTTACTTTGATCTGATTAATCTCATCACTTCTCACCTTGCAGGACTTACCACAACAATACGTTCATCCGGCGATGACGTACTCCCGAATATCTACTGCGGAATTCTTCCGGCACTGCTTCTTCCGCTG
>CAYZPT010000141.1:0-4741 GCA_964480285.1 uncultured Bacteroides sp. | reverse complement strand
TCGATGTGTCATATTAAGCGTCAAGGAACTTACCTGCTACGTCACGGCTTAATCCGAATGAAATCTGTGTAACGTCGAAAGTACCGAAGCAGAAGAATTCAGCCTGTGTTGCGATCTGGCCTGCTGTAAGTGCAGCACGCGGAATCTCAATCATAGTACCAACTTCGTACTTCATGTCAGAACCTGCAGCAGCGATTTCCTCGTCAGCAACTGCAACAACGATGTCCTTAACATACTTAAGTTCCTTAGTGTCGCATGAAAGCGGAATCATGATCTCAGGAACCATATCCCAATCCGGATGAGCTTTCTTCACGTTGATAGCAGCGCGGATAACGGCTCTTGTCTGCATCTTTGCAATTTCAGGATATGTTACTGCAAGACGGAGACCGCGGTGACCCATCATCGGGTTGAACTCATGGAGTGAAGCGATGATAGCTTTGATTTCCTCAACACTCTTGTTCTTTGCCTTAGCGAGCTTTTCGATATCTGCCTCTTCGGTAGGTACGAACTCGTGGAGCGGCGGGTCAAGGAATCTGATAGTAACAGGGCAACCTTCAAGTGCTTCGTAAAGCTGCTCAAAGTCGTTCTGCTGATAAGGAAGAATCTTCTCAAGAGCTGCTTCTCTGTCCTCAACCTTTGTTGAGCAGATCATCTCGCGGAATGCAGCGATTCTGTCCTCTTCAAAGAACATATGCTCTGTACGGCAAAGACCGATGCCCTCTGCGCCGAGCTCTCTTGCTCTCTTAGCGTCAGCAGGAGTATCAGCGTTTGTGCGAACCTTGAGAGTTCTGAACTTGTCAGCCCAGCCCATGATTCTGCCGAATGTACCTGCGATTTCAGCATCCTTAGTCTCAATAATGCCGTCGTAGATGTTACCTGTTGAACCGTCGATTGAAATATAGTCGCCCTCGTGGAATTCCTTACCTGCGAGAGTAAATACCTTGTTGTCCTCGTCCATAACGATTTCGGAGCAACCTGATACACAGCAAGTACCCATACCACGTGCTACTACTGCAGCGTGTGATGTCATACCGCCGCGAACTGTGAGGATACCCTGTGAAGCCTTCATACCTGTGATGTCCTCAGGTGAAGTCTCAAGACGAACAAGTACAACCTTTTCGCCGTTGTTGTTCCACTCTTCAGCGTCCTCTGCAGTGAATACAACCTTACCGCAAGCAGCACCGGGAGAAGCGCCGAGACCCTTGCCGATAGGAGTAGCAGCCTTAAGAGCTGCAGCGTCGAACTGCGGGTGAAGGAGTGTGTCAAGGTTACGCGGGTCGATCATTGCAACAGCTTCTTCCTCGCTTCTCATACCCTCGTCAACGAGGTCGCAAGCGATCTGAAGTGCAGCCTGTGCAGTTCTCTTACCGTTTCTTGTCTGAAGCATATAGAGCTTGCCGTGTTCAACAGTGAACTCCATATCCTGCATATCTCTGTAGTGATTCTCAAGGATTGAGCAAACCTTTGTGAATTCAGCGAATGCCTCTGGGAACTTCTGCTCCATCTCGCTGATGTGCATAGGAGTACGAACACCTGCTACAACGTCCTCGCCCTGTGCGTTTGTAAGGAACTCACCGAAGAGACCCTTTGCGCCTGTTGCAGGGTCACGGGTAAATGCAACGCCTGTACCGCAATCGTCACCCATGTTACCGAATGCCATTGCCTGTACGTTAACTGCAGTACCCCATGAATAAGGAATATCGTTGTCGCGGCGATATACGTTTGCACGCGGGTTGTCCCATGAACGGAATACAGCCTGAACTGCACCCATGAGCTGCTCTTTAGGATCTGTCGGGAAGTCCTGACCGATCTTATCCTTGTATTCAGCCTTGAACTGCTCAGCGAGTTCTTTAAGGTCTTCAGCAGTAAGCTCAACGTCCTGAGTTACGCCTCTGTCCTCTTTCATCTCGTCGATAAGCTGCTCAAAGTACTTCTTACCAACTTCCATAACTACGTCAGAATACATCTGAATGAATCTTCTGTAGCAGTCATAAGCCCAACGAGGATTGCCTGACTTCTCCGCGATAGCCTCTACAACCTCTTCGTTAAGACCAAGGTTGAGGATGGTGTCCATCATACCGGGCATAGATGCACGTGCACCTGAACGTACGGATACAAGAAGCGGGTTCTCCTTATCGCCGAACTTTTTGCCGTTGATTTCTTCCATCTTAACGATGTACTCTTCAATCTCTGCCATGATTTCAGGATTGATCTGTCTGCCGTCCTCATAATACTGAGTACAAGCCTCTGTTGTGATGGTGAAGCCCTGTGGTACAGGAAGACCGATGTTGGTCATCTCAGCAAGGTTAGCACCCTTACCACCAAGAAGCTCTCTCATGTCTGCGTTACCTTCTGAGAAGAGGTAACAGAATTTCTTACCCATTGGAAAAACCTCCCTAAAATAAATTACAAAATATCAATTATACTTGCAGGCATAAGCATACCCACAGTATTTTGCACTATTAATATAACATAGCACGGCACAAAATACAAACATTTTTTTAATATTTTTAGCAATCTTAATTAAAAAGTGTTGAAATTATTTTGTTTTTGGTGCATAATTACAGTTAGCGAGGTTTGCCCGCTAACTGTAATTAGTATCCAGTGTCCAGACTCCAGAATCCAGATGGGTGTGGGCATAGCCCACCTTACAGGCTGGAAACTGAAAACTGGATACTGGAAACTATTCCGGAGGAATCAATATGAAATGTGCAATTATCCTTGCCGGCGGCAAGGGAACAAGAATGAAAAGCGAAAAGCCAAAGGTTATGTGCGAGGTGCTTTTTGTTCCGATGATAAAATACGTTCTTGACGCTGTCAGAGAGGCAGGCGTTAAGGATATCTGTGTAATCACAGGTTACGAGCATGAGGTTGTTGAGAACTATCTTAAGGGGATTGATCCCAGCATCAAAACTGCGCTTCAGTCGCCTCAGCTCGGTACGGGTCATGCTGTTATGCAGGCGCGCGACTTTATCAGCAGTCATCAGAATGATGATATTCTTATCCTCAATGGCGACGGTCCGCTTATGGATTCATATACCGTAAACAAGGCGTATAATTATCATAAGAGCAACAACAACGGCATCACACTTATCAGTGCTGTTGTTGACGATACGCACGGTATCGGTCACATCAAGCGTGATAAAAACGGTACGCTGCTCCGCATTATTGAAGACAAGGATGCTAACGAGTACGAAAAGAAGATTATGGAGGCTAACTCCGGTACCTATTGGTTTAAAGGCTCCAGCCTTCTTTATGCTATTGACAATATTACAAACGACAATGCGCAGAAAGAGTATTACCTCACTGACGCACTTGAAATCCTCATTAAGAAGGGTGAAAACAAGGGTGCGTTTATTGCAGAGAACAGCGAGGTTATCCTCGGTGCCAACGACCGCGTACAGCTTCGCGATCTCAACAGCATTATGCGCCGCAACATTAATAACGCTCATATGCTTGCAGGTATTGATATTCCGTGTACTGACGGCGTAATGATCGGTAAAAATGTTAAAATCGGTAACTCAACGCGTATTCTGCCGAATACAATTATTATCGGCGACACCGAAATCGGTGAAAACTGCGTGATTGGCCCGAACTCATATATCGACAACGGCAAAATCGGCAACGAAGTTATACTCGATAACTGTAAGGTTCTTGACTCAACTATTGAGGACGGCGTTGACTGCGGACCGTTTGTTAAAGTCCGTGCAAATTCCGTGCTTAAAGAGGGCGTTCATGTTGGAAACTTTGTTGAGATTAAAAATTCTGTTGTCGGCGAGGGCACAAAGTCCGCGCATCTCACATATATCGGCGATAGTGATGTAGGTGCAGGCGTTAACTTTGGTTGCGGTACTGTTACCTGCAACTACGACGGTAAGAACAAAACACGTTGCAAGATCGGCGACGGCGCCTTCATCGGCTGTAATACAAATCTTATTGCGCCCGTTGAGGTTGGCGACAAAGCATACATTGCCGCTGGTTCAACTATCACAGACGATATTCCGGGCGAATCACTCTCAATTGCCCGCGCAAAGCAGGTTAACAAAGAGGGTTGGGTAAGAAAGAAAAAGCCATACAAGAATCAATAATCCGATGGCGGATTATTGATTCAGTATCCAGTTTCCAGATACCAGAATCCAGACAAAGCAGAGGACAGTAAATGAAAAGGAAAATATGCATTGTTCTTGCGGTGATTGTGTTGATTTCGGCGCTGGGCGCATGCACTGCACAGCAGCCGGATGAGGAAAAGACCACTGCTTCAACCACCGAAAAAACAACTACCACCACAACAGAAACAACAACCACTACAACAACGGAAGATCTCAGCACCACCTTCCCTGAAACTCAGACCAACTATATCTACAAGGGCCTGAAAAAAGGTGATCCCGATGAATTTCCGTACGAGCTTGCCACATATACTACATATTATAATGCGTACGAGGAAACACGTACCGCCAACCTTAACAATGCGGCGAGTAAGATTAATAAGCTCGTTATTCCCGAGGACAGGTATTTCAGTTTTAACCAGAATGTCGGCAAGCGCACTGTTACTGCCGGTTTTCAGACTGCAAAGATTATCCGCGGCGATGAGTTCGTTGACGGACTCGGCGGAGGTGTGTGTCAGGTAAGTTCAACGATTTTTGAATGTGTTCTTCGCGCAAATGTTGAGATTGTTGACCGCAGCGCACATTCGCTTAAAATCAGCTATGTTCCGCTTGGAGGTGACGCTACCGTTCAGTGG
>CAYZPT010000140.1:0-4916 GCA_964480285.1 uncultured Bacteroides sp. | reverse complement strand
AATTGCAGATTTAATGAGCCACAACATCACCTTGTCGCAGCCCGAGATTGATATTCTTAAAAGCATAAAAGAGCAGACAAAGCAGATTATCGCAAGCGGCGAGCCGTACAAAATCAGCGATCTTGCCGTCAACGGCAACGACTTAAAGCAAATCGGCTTTGAGGGCAAAGAGATTGCCGCAGAGCTTGACAAACTCATAATCGAAGTTTCGGGTAACCCAACCCTCAATACAAAAGAAAAGCTCCTGCACATCGCAGAAACCGATTATAAAAATTAAAAAGCCTTGCAAACGCAAGGCTTTTAATTATGTGTTTATCTCTTGATGTCGTCCCATTTAACGCCGTCAACCTGGAAGAGGTCGTCGAACTTGTAAACGTTGCACTCGTCCTCTTTGTGGCTCGGATACCAAACCTGTGCAAAGAACGGATTTGTTCTTGCGATGTTGTCGTAATCCCAAGCCTTCTGCGGAACGTAGCACTCGGGGCACCAGTGACCGCCAAGGAGGATGAGGTTCGGTGATGCTTCAAATTCAGCACCGCAGTAACCGCACTTCCACTTAAGCTTTGTAGCGAGGTCGCCCTTCTTCATTTTCTTGCTCAGGCACTCGCCGCCACGGAATTTAGCAGCCTGCTTCATATCGTCGAGTGTAAGCTCACTCTCCGGCTTGCTCTCGTCGTAACCGTGGTCAAGCTTAAATTCGTCAGCAGCCTCTGTGCGCTTGTCGAATTTGCGGATTTCAAAGTCTTTCCAATCCTTCGGGATTGCTTCCCAATCCTCGTATGAGCCGTAGTAAGCGGAAAGACGAACAGGATTCTTTGTTTCAACCCAGTCAAGAGTACCGAAGTCCTTGGTCTTTGCAAGTTTCTTCATAAACGGCTTTGCAGCAGCAGCTACAGCGCTCTTTGGCAGGTAACGCGGAATCTTGAAGTAGAATTCAACCTGGTCAGCAAGTCTGTTAAAGTAATCCTGTACAGGCAGATTCTCACGGAAGTGGAGATATTCTTCAAGCTTGTCGCCGTCAGCATAGAACTGACCGTGGAAGTTCTTGAGTGTGAACCAGTTAGCGTCAAAGAGCTTTTCAGGTCCTGCAAGACCGAGAGTACCGAGCAGAAGCTGCTCAAACTCATAGTTGGAGATTCTGTACTGCTCACCTGAACCGATGTTGTAGTAGTGGTTCCAAAAGTCAGCGCCGAGGTTGCCTGCAGCGTCCTCAAGCACAAGGTTGCACATAAGGCGACCTGAATCCTCAACTGTGCACCACTCAAGCACACCGTTAATCGGAACGTGGAACATAATCGGGTCCATATTCTTAAGAATGTTAGGATAAAGAATACCGCTCTGGCGCATTACAACCCAGTTCTTGATGCCGCTTTCAACGAATGTGCGCTCTGCAACAACCTTTGATACAGCATAGTGGTCGTAAATAGAAACCTTAATCGGGTCGCCGCAGCGTCCCCAGTGGATAGGATAGTTACGTCCGCCGGTTTCAGCAACTGTGCCTATGTAGCAAACCTTAACTGCGTCCGGGTCAGGCTGTGCAAGAACAGCTTTGCAGATGTTTTCAGCAGCGCCGATGTTAGTTTTCTGTGTTCTGTACGGTTTCCAGTCAGCAGCGGGGGATACCATACCACCAACGTGCAGAACATAGTCAGAGCCTGTGATACCATCAAGCAGTGAGTCGTAATCTGTGAGGTCACCCCACACGATCTGAACGTTTGGCTTAGCCATAAGTCCCTTTAAGAGTTCCTCGTTTTTCGGGCTCTTTCTTGCGAGAATCTTAAGATTAATCTCGTTCGGGTGCTTAAGCATTTCCTGCACAGCAGCCCATCCCATATTACCGGTACCGCCGGTAAGGAATACGGTTTTTTTAGCCATAAATTTTTCCTCCTTAATTTATGCACAAATATATACATTGTAATTATAAACTAATTCTAAACAAAATACAAGAGGTTACACAGTATTTATTTGATTTTAAGTTATTTTTTTGTGAATTATTGCTAATTGTTTAACTAAATAGTAATTTGATAGTGTAATATGAGAGTTTAACAATAAAATCTATTGACTTTAAATAATAAAAAGTATATTATTTAATTAACTTAAGAGAAAAGAGGGAAAATATGTCAAAGTATCTTTTCACAAGCGAATCTGTCACAAAGGGTCATCCCGACAAGATTTGCGATCAAATATCAGACGCTATCCTTGACGCTATGATTGAGCAGGATCCGATGTCCCGCGTAGCGTGCGAAACCTGCTGCACAACGGGTCAGGTGCACATTATGGGCGAAATCACAACAGAAGCTCAGGTTGATATCCCTGCAATCGTTAGAAAAACAATTTGCGAAATCGGCTATGATGACGATAAAAAAGGCTTCAACGGCAACACCTGCGCTATTCTTACCGCGCTTGACAAGCAGTCTCCCGACATCGCAATGGGCGTTGATAAATCATACGAGCTTAAGAATAACGAAGATGATGAGGATAACCTCAACGGTGCTGGCGACCAGGGTATGATGTTCGGCTACGCATGCAACGAAACGGACGAGCTTATGCCGCTTCCGATTTCACTTGCTCATAAGCTTGCAAAAAAGCTCACCGAAGTTCGCGAGAACGGCACTCTGCCTTATCTTTATTCTGACGGTAAAACTCAGGTTACTGTTGAGTACGATGACGGCAAGCCGGTTAAGGTTAACACCGTTGTTGTTTCCTCACAGCACAGTGCGGACGTTACGCTTGAGCAGCTTCGCAGCGATATCATCGAAAAGGTAATCAAAGCAACCGTTCCAGCCGAGCTTATGGACGATGACACAATCTTTTACGTTAACCCGACCGGCAGATTCGTTATCGGCGGTCCTATGGGCGATTCAGGTCTGACAGGCAGAAAGATTATTGTTGATACATATGGTGGATACGCACGTCACGGCGGCGGCGCATTCTCCGGCAAGGATCCGACAAAGGTTGACCGTTCCGCAGCTTACGCAGCGCGCTGGGTTGCAAAGAACGTTGTTGCGGCAGGTCTTGCAGATAAGTGTGAGGTTGAACTCGCTTATGCAATCGGCGTTGCAAAGCCTGTATCGGTTCTTGTTGATACTTTCGGCACAGGGGTTAAGTCCGACGAGGAAATCAGCGAAATCGTTAATAAGGTATTCGATCTCCGTCCGTCAGCGATTATCAAAGCGCTCGACCTTCGCAGACCGATTTACAAAAACGTTGCCGCTTACGGTCATATGGGCAGGGAAGACCTTAATGTTCCGTGGGAGCAGCTAAACAAAATTGATGAATTAAAAAAGCTTATGTAAAATATTGCTTAATTGAAAGGCGGGTCGTAATGAATAAAAAAATAACATTATTTTTCACAACTTTAATTGTAGCGGTGCTTTGCTTTACCGTTACAGCGTATGCCGGTACGTCAATTGATTCTGCTACAAGAGTTTATGCCGGGCATGATTATAATGTTAATATTGAATATGATAATACTGAATATTATTATTATTTTATTCCTACAGTTTCGGGAACATATTCATTCTATTCAACTGGTAACTTAGATACATATGGAACTATTTATGACTCTAATTACTCTGTAATTAAAACCAGTGACGATGATGGAAGTGATTCAAATTTCCTAATTAAACAAAATCTCACTAAAGGTACTGTTTATTATTTTTCTGCAAGAACTTATGGTTATACACCCGGTAACTTTAATGTTCATTTCAGGCTTGTTTCTGCAGTCAAAAATATTTCAAAATCAACGATTGCATTTACTTCTAATAAGAAACACATTTATACCGGCAATGCAAAAAAGCCTGCTGTAGTAGTTAAATACGGGGGCAAAAAGCTTGTTAAGGGTAGAGATTATACTGTTTCATACAAGAACAATAAAAATGCCGGTAAAGCTACGGTAATTATTAAAGGTAAAGGCAATTATACCGGCACAAAGAAAAAGAATTTTACTATTGGCAAAAAGACTATAAAGAAAGTCATTATGCGGGACGTTACCTATAACGGTAAATCAAAAGTTCCTGCAGTTATGTACAAAAAGAAGCAAAAATACACATATGACGGCGAAGTTTATTATGAAACAGTTGAAAGGAGTTATAAGAAGGGCAGAGACTATACCGTTAAGGTAAAAGGTCCTCATAAGCAGGTAGGAACTTATACAGCTATAGTTAAGTTTAAAGGCAACTACAAGGGTACAGTTAAGAAAAAGTATATAATTCGTCCCAGAGCTGTTAGTAAAGTCTCCACAAAGCCAAAAACAACAAGCTCAATTTATGTTAGATGGAATAAGGTAAAGAATGTTACAGGTTATAAAGTTTACAGATATAACGGCAGCTCATACAAACTTTAC
The DNA here is from genome assembly GCA_964480285.1 of uncultured Bacteroides sp. Taxonomy (GTDB): domain Bacteria; phylum Bacillota; class Clostridia; order Oscillospirales; family Acutalibacteraceae; genus Eubacterium_R. The sequence continues at coordinate 571 of CAYZPT010000140.1, read as the reverse complement.
CTTACAACCTCAAAGAACTCTTGTATTATAAAGAGACCTAAAAACAGTACTGAGCAAACTGTCTCATTCTACATAAGAACTTATAAAAAAATTAAGGGTAAGAATTACTATAATCATTCATACAAAGACTATTATGATAGCGGCAGAGTAAAACTCAGCGCACCGAAAATCACGGTTGTAAGAACAGATTTCGGTGAATTTAAAACTTATTTTGATCACGCGGATAACTATGAGTTCCAGCGCTGTAAGTATAAGGACTTCAAGTGTCACGAGTATACATGTGATTTGAGTACATGGCGTGGATATACGGATGCAATCAGATCTTATAATCTTGAATCCGGTTGCACCTACTATGTAAGAGCAAGAATATATTACTATACTGACAGTGGCAGACTTGTTGTCGGTCCTTGGTCTAAGGTTAAAAAGGTTGTAGCATACTAAATTTATTAAAAAAACAGTCTTGCGGGTAATCCGCAAGACTGTTTTTTTAGTATTGATTCTGATTAACTACCCTGTGTTACTACGTATGGCTGGATAGCTGATGCGAGCTTCGGTACAGGCATTGTCTGCA
>CAYZPT010000139.1:0-5047 GCA_964480285.1 uncultured Bacteroides sp. | reverse complement strand
CTGAAGTGCCGCTTTCGTCATCCTGAACTGTGAAGGAAACGTTGTACTTCTTGATATATTCGTCTTTCTTAGCTGCACTGTTGAGTGTGGTTGACGCCGAGAGAACTGAACCGGTATTGTTATCAACAGTAGTGCTATTTGAACAATTCTGTACCTTAGATCCCTCAGAGTAACTACCGCCTGTGTAGGAGTTATATGCAGTTGCTTCAGATTCGCTTAACGTCTTATAAATATTGCCGTCAGCAGTGCTCATCTGAGAGCTGATATAGTCGAGACCTTCAGTTGTATACTTCCTTGAATCAAGCGTACTGTTAATAAGAGTTTTAGCGTTTTCGTAGTTAGTGTAATTCTCTGTCGGAACAGTTGCAAGTGCGTTGTATGCAGTAGGAATGTTTGCGTTATAAGTGTTGATTGCTGTCTGATCGTCTGAATAGTTTGCAGCAATCTTTTCCATAACATAGCCGCTGCCGTCTACTTTATACTTTGGTGTGTCAGCTCTTGTAGCCGCATTATAGTCATGGTAAGCTTTACCGCCGTCGTAATTGCTTGCAAAAGCAACCCATGTGTCGTAAGTGTACTTCTGTGCGCCTGCATTTGAGTTATCCTCTGCTCTCTTGGTTGAATAAGTAGCAGTTGTAACAGTTGTGTCAAGCGCCGCGAAGTCAGCTACAGGATTGAGCTTACGAGCAGCTGTTGTAAGCGCTGATGTTTTACCATCAATGTACGATTCTGACTTTGATGCATCGTCAACAGTTGTGACAGAAGCGGTTACAGCGTCAGCATCGGTTTTATATGCTGCACGTGAAGAAGTGGTATACTGCGTGTCAGCATAATTTGTTGCAACTGCGGCTGCCGCAGTTTTGTATTCCGTCCAGTCAGTTGTTCTGTCATCCCAAACGTTGTTAGTCGTATCATTATGGTTGCAGACTGAACACGGATGCTCTGTATAACCGTTAGTGTCACCTACTGCATCAACGTGATTCGAACCGCTGTGATTACAATCGCTTATTGTGAAGAGCTCTGTATAAGACTCATCGCTTGTTGGCATGTGGCTGTCGCTCGGTGCATTACCGTCTTTCCACGAATACGTTGTATGCTTGAGTGTATCGCCGCCGTTATAGTGAGTATCAGTGAGCGAAGCGGGTAATCCAAGCGTATCGCCTGCGGTTACAGTTTCACCATATGAGCTGCCAACTTTGAAGTAGTTGATATTGAATTCCTTTTTAACAAATTTAATTTGTGGAAATTCTTCAACTGCAATTTTGATGTTCTTTGCGCATGTCTTAACATCGTTTGCCGTAGCGTCATTGTCGCTACCGGAACCGCCATAGGAATATTCTTTCGGATTTGAATGTATAATCGCATACATTACCCTGTAGAACTGGTCAATCGATTCCTCAGTGTACTGCCATTTGTTCGGCTCAATGTTAGTGATGAAGTAGGTATACAGCTGCGAAGCAGTGTAATTTGTACCGTTAATGTTAACCTTCGTAGTACCGTTAACAATATTCTTCATCTGCTTGTAGTTAATTACATAATAACTTGTATAGGTGTAAGCTGTACTTTCATTAGGGCTACTACCCGAACTTTTAGAACCGGATTTGTAAGTGATATTTTGTCCCAAATCATAATACGTGTTTGTATTTCCGCTACCTTTATAATATAACTTATTCCAAAGAAGAGCTTTTGTAGCATTATTACTTGTATAATCTGATGCCGAACTTCTGTATTGGTAATCTACTTGTGTTGCAGTATTAGCATTCGGGAAGATATTCCAAGTATAATCACCTAAATTACCACGCCAATAGTCTCTAAGTTCAAATATGTCACTTTCAGGGAACAGATAGTAGAACCTCTTAGAGTTACCTGAACCGTCGTACTCTTCAAGCACAAGCGGCAGTTTAACGTCATTAACACCATCATAAGCTAAAACTATATTTTTAGGCGAAGCAATTTTCATTTTATATCCTGACACACCAAGATAATTATCGCCAATATTACTGGGGTTCTGTGAACCTTGCCAGTATGTCGAACCGCTTGCCTGCCAAACGACATTACTGAAACCATCATCTGCAACATCTTCAACGTGATAAGCATCACCATCAAATGTTGGTACGGTGCTCAGTTTTGAATACTGTGATGTAATTTCCTGCTCGCCTGCTTCTGCAGTATAGAGCAGATTCGGATCCATAGCCTGTGCATATATGCGGAAATCCTGAACATATGTGGTGTCACTGTTAACCTGCCACCAGTTTGGAGAATCCAAGTATCCAAGCATCATCTTGTTAATATCTAACTGGAACAAACCAAGCGGACCGTAATCGTAAATGTATGATGCCTCGCCTGTGCCGTTACCTGATATGCTCTGAGTAGCCGAATATGTGCTTGTACCGTTAACCCATGCGTTTATTCTTATCAGATTGTTGTAACCCTGTGTAATGTTAATCTGAACATAGCTCCAGGTGTCAGCAGTCAAACCGCCAAAAATATCTGAACTTGTGATGTCAAAGAAATGCGAACCCGCATCACCGTCACCTGTATTTGAACAGAAATTATAATGAACGTGTCCCGTTTCGGTTACAGCAAAATATCTGCCGTATTTCGGCTGCCAGTCGTTAGAACCGATTGTGATAACAGCATTCTCATTTACCGTTGCGCCGGGGTTAATCCAGCCTGCAATAGTATAGGATGGAGCAAGTCGGCTTGTAAATGCTTCTGCCGTATTCTTGCTGCTTGCCTTTGAAACGTTAAACACGCTGCCGCGTCCGCCGTATGAATCGCTGCCTGTATCTTTGTGATAAACAACCTTGTCTTTATCAAACTCAGACTTCAGCGTATCTGCAGAAACTGCCGAATCTCTGAATCGGATATTTGAATAAATACCGTAGCCGTAGGTAGCATGACCGTCTGAGAAATTGAATGCAGCGTATCTTGTTCCGCTTGTCGGGAAATCAACCGTTGCGGCAATTTTGCCAACCTGCACGCCGTCGCGGTAGAAGGTGATATTTGTGCCGTCTGAAACAATATCGTAATGATATGTTACGCCGAGCTGTAACGGCGCGTTTGCAACGAATGTGTCTGAACTCTGACCGGACTTGCGCACCCACATATCGCCGTTTCCGAACATCATAACATAGTCGGTATTTGCAGACGGAGCACCCGAACCTGTACCGAGCGTAAATATAGGAGCGCCGAGAACGCCGTCCCATTCAAGCGAATAGTCAAAGGAAACCGTGTAAACGTCATCAGGGAACATACTTGTAACCTGTGACGCTCTGGTATCATTCATAAACAGGCAGGTTTGTCTTAACACAACTGTGCCCGAATCATGGTCAGATTCAAACGTGCTGCCGCTTTCTTTGTACATTATGTCAAAGTTGTTAAGGCTTGAATCGACCATTGTGCTGTCATATGCCCAGCCTGACGCTGTAGTCTTTTTGTTAAGCGTAAAGTTGTACTTAACATCGGTGCTTGTTACACCGCCGGAATCAGCACAAAGGTCGTCATACTGATCCTTTGTAATATGCAGGAACGAGCCATGACGGGGAGTAAGATTGCTGAAGCCCGTAAGAGCGTTCACCGTTGAAATAGGATTTGAGTCGTCCACACTGATTTCATTATTAGTTGCAGTAATCGCAGATAAATCCGAGCCTAAGTTATAAATTGCAAAGTTACCTGCCGCACCGTAACGGTCAGCAACAAAGTAATAGTTACTTCCGATAGTGTAAATCTGGTTGCCCTCGATTGCACCGGTTGCACTTGTAGTTGCAAATTTACCAACAAATGTATAAGGGCCTTTTAAGTTTGTTGCGGTAGCAAGAGAAGCAGTTCCCTGTCCCTCGTCCTTATAAATCATGTAGTAAACGCCGTTCTGCTTAACGATATCGGCATCAATAGCGTCGCCGTTGCCGGGGTTTGACGCGTCATCAGCAGGTCTGTAAAGCTGCTGCGGTGCCGAATAATGAGTCCAGTCCATAAGGTTATCTGTCGTCATATAGTAAAGCGTGGTGCTGTTGTAGCCGTCAGCTGCAAGACCGAAATGGATAAGGTACTCGCCGTTTTCAACGTAAACCTCAGGCGCCCATGCTCTGTATACCTGATTGTTATTGAGCGACGCGCCTGTCTTTGCGTTAATAATCTGCGCAACGTTGATATAGTACGCGTCAGACCAGTTGATAAGGTCTGCAGAACGCCACAATACCATCTGCGGCTGATTGCCCCACCAGCCGTAAGCCATATCGTCAAGGTCAGTTGCGATACAATAGTAATAACCGTCCTGACCGTCAAAAATGAACGGGTCACGAACACCGTTAGTCTTTGTATATGTGGTTCCGCCGGGATCAGTGTAAGAATGAGTATCTGTACTCTTTTCTTTAAGAACAGCATTACCTCCGTAAAGCGGTTTAAAATTGAAGCCGTCATCAGAAACAGCAAATCGAATTTGCTGATGAGTCAGGTCGTTACCCGTAAAGTACGTCATAAGGAAATACTCACCTGCTGCGCTTGCGGTGATTGCAAATGCAGGAAGCATCGTAACTACCATAATTACTGAAAGCAATAATGATATAAATCTCTTACTAATATTTTTCATAATTATTCCTCCTTAAAGGGGTTGGGGTACAAATTAGGCATATCGGTGAGTGCTTACTGACTACGCGCTTGCCGATTGGGTAAATTGTACACATTATTCGCTTTTAATAAACGATTGACTATTATAATAAATAATATATCTATTTACTTCGTCATTGTAACATAACGCTTTCTATTTTTCAATAGAATTTTAGCTAACTTGTTAATTTTTTTTGAATTTTGTGTTATTAGACATTATTGCGATGTTTGTCGTTATTCCTTTGCCAAGTTTTACAAAATGAAATAAAAAAGGACGCAAAGGGGCACCCTGCATAAATAGTGTCAGCTCAAAAACGGAATCTTTTTCGCGATAACGTATTAAAAATCACCGTAAGGCGTCAGCCTTACGGTGATTTTATGCTTTGTTCTAACAAAAATATGCTTTTTTTTGGTGCGAAGCAGTTTTGGCAAAGTAGTT
>CAYZPT010000138.1:0-5049 GCA_964480285.1 uncultured Bacteroides sp. | reverse complement strand
AATGCTTCACTCCAAAAGGAACAGGGCTTAACCCCTCCGTCAACAGTTATTGCAATATATGCATTTCCTCCCTGACAGCCGTTTGTATCGAAATAATAGAGAAGCTTTTCTGATGCTTTTCCATAACCAATAAACTCCTGAACTGCAGAACAATCCGTCATAACTTTTATATTGTATTTTTTTCCAAAGCGAAATATATCATTAAATACATAATAAAAGTTTTCGTCTATTGATAAATCTTTGATTTCTTTGTTCTTGTCAGTATGTTTATATCTGAGGCATAAAACCCTTTTAAACCGCTGTTCCTTCGCCCATTTAAAAATGCTTTCGATATGGGGGATTGTGTCTGTTGACAGCAGCAGATTCAAGCCAATTTGTTTAATCCCTGCCTTTTTCAGCAAGCATACGGCTTTTTCAAGGTGGTTAATATCCTTCATTGTATGAAGGCTCAAATGAATGTTTCCGAAAACATTCATTTTATTTGCAAGCTCGGCGGTCATATTCACTCCGTTTGTGGTGATATTCGGTAGCACGTTTTTGCTTCTTGCATATTCGGCGAGCTCAAAAAGCTTCGGATAAAGCGTTGGCTCTCCGCCACCGAAGGAAACCGAAAAGACATTCATTTTTGAAAGATTATCAATTATCCTTTTTGCCTTTTCAAAATCCATATCGCTCTTTTCATCTGCCGCTGTTGTGGTATAACAACCCCTGCAAAACAGATTGCACCTTGTTGTAAGCGCGAAATGAGCGTCCATAGGATAACTGAAAATACCCTCGGGCAATATGATATTGTCGTCGTTTTTTATCCCCAACAGCCTTGCGGTTGTTTTATTTAGATACGCAACATATCCGGGCTTCTCACTAAATACAAGACCGCCAAAGCTCTCGGGTCGAACTTTTCTTACAGTTTTCATATTATTACCACGACATCGCATCAACTAACAATGATAATATCAGGCAAATACTAAAGCCCGCAAAGGTGTAGAGCAGTACAAACAGGAACGATACTGAAAAAACAAATAATCCTTTTACTCTCTCATCGCCGTTATCGTCAACTATGGTTTTATCTTTGCTGTCCGCTACTTTTAAAGCGGTTATTATTGCGAAATATACTATAACAAACGGACTTGCAGCACAAAAAGCATATGCGATAGTTGCAATAACTCCGTCGGTATAAACAAACTCAAAGCTCAACATATAAACAAAGGTCAGCACTACGGATAAAACTATTGCAATCGGAACATAAACAAAATTAAGCCCTCTTTTGATGCTTCGCGTTTTAACCCAGCCCTGATTCTTTGAGAGCTTTGATGAAATAACCGTAAGCGGAATGTTCACCAAAACATTTAACAAATGTGTTCCGAGCATTAAAAAAATATAATAAAATACAAGATATCCCGACCCGGACGAAAAGTTCGCCATATTAAAGGGACGAATTTTAAATGGTAAAATCTTTTTCATAGCTTTCACTCGATAATATAATACTTACTTATTTGTATACTTCACAAATGAAAAGGCAATGCCGTTTTCGTTAGACGTGCTTATGACCTCGCGGGTGTATGCGCTTTTGTCAAAAGCGGGGAAGTAGGTGTCCGCGTCTTGGCACTCCGCTTCAATTTCCGTCAGGTACAGCGTGCCTGCGTACGGCAGAAACTCCTTGTAAATCGACGCGCCGCCGATGATGAAAGCGGTCTGACCTGAAGTTAGTTCCACGGCTTTTTCTACGCTGTCAACCACCTCTGCGCCTTCCGCTTGATAATCCCTGTTTGAGGATATAACGATGTTGCGCCTGTTGGGCAGTGCTTTCGGCAGCGACTCAAACGTCTTTCTGCCCATAATCACCGCCGCGCCTGTGGTCGTTTTTTTGAAGAACTGCATATCCTCTCTGATATGCCAGATTAAATCACCCTTTTTGCCGAGCTCGCCCATTTTACCAACCGCGGCTATAATTGCAATACTCATATTTACCACCTATTGCGCTATCGGGAACGAGATTTTTCCCATATGTTCATAACCGATGAGCTTGACGTCCTTGCAGTCCTTTGAGTTATCAAAGGCAAAGAAATCGTTAACCTCGGGATTGAGCCAAAGCTGTGGCGCAGGCAGGTCGCCCTGCTCGTCAAAACGCTTGATTTGCTCCTTGATACCGTCAATCTGATTAACGTAAATGTGCGCGTCCTTGATGCTCCAGTCCATTGTGCCGGGCTCAAGTCCGCAGACCTTTGCAAGCATGCAGAGCAGCGTTGCGTACTGCGTTACGTTAAACGGTAGACCGAGCGGAACGTCGCAGGAGCGCTGATGTACCCAGCAGTTGAGCTTGCCGTTGGTCACATCCCATTCGCTCGACCAAACGCAGGATGGGAGTACCGCCGTAGCAAGATAGTCGTTCTGCCACAGAGTCATCACCATACGTCTGTCTTCGGGGTGATTTTTGATTTTGTCAATCAGCTCCTGAGTCATCTGGAATTTATTTACAATATACCCGTAAGCGGTGCCGATTGTGTGGGCAAACTCTTTGGGGAACTGCTTGTGAATTACCTGTTTTTTGAGCATGCCGTTTTCATCGGGGAGCATTTGTGTTGCCGTCCAGACGCCATCGTCGTCAATTTCCCACTCGTCCCAGATGTGCACGTTTCTCTCCTGCAGCCAGCGCACGTCGTTTGACTGCGCCTGGTAAATCCATAGCATCTCCAGAACAGCCTGGCGTATGAACAGCTGTTTTGTTGTGAGAATAGGGAATTCCTTTGATAAATCAAAGTGGAAGTGGTGTGAAGGCACCTTGACAGTGTTGATGCCTGTGCGGTTTTCCACTTCGGTGCCCTCTGCGATTATTCTCTTGCAAAGTGCCAGATAGTCTTTATCCCATTGTGACATAATGTGCCTCCATTAATACTCAATTTCGCCTCTGTATACAAGGCTTGCATCGCCGGTGAGGGTAATGCCGTCGTCAGTGTAGTTCACTACAAGGTCGCCGCCGCGCACCTTAACTGTGATATCCTCGCCCTTTTTGCAAAAGCCGTTTTCAACCGCCGCAACAACTGCCGCGCACGCGCCTGTGCCGCATGCCATAGTTTCGCCGTTGCCGCGCTCCCACACGCGCATTTTGATTGTGGAGGAGTTAACCACCCTCACAAATTCGGTGTTAACGCGCTCGGGGAAGATGTCCGCATTCTCAAACTGCGGCCCGATTTTTGCAATGTCAACCTTGTCCACGTTGTCAACAAACACCACGCAGTGCGGGTTGCCGACCGATACGCAGTTGATGTTATACTTATCGCCTGCGATTTTAACCCTGCGGTCGATTACGCTGTTGCCGTCGAGCGAAACAGGGATTCTGTCTGGTTTAAGCTCCGCCTTGCCCATCTGCACGGTGGCGCTACTTACCTTGCCCTCGCGGGTAAACACGCGGATGTGCTTGATGCCGGACGCGGTTTCAATGGACATCTTGTCCTTCTTCACCATATCGTTGTCGTAAAGGAACTTGCCCACGCAGCGTATGCAGTTGCCTGCCATTTTGCCCTCAGAGCCGTCGAGGTTGAATATGCGCATTTTAGCGTCGGCGATGTCGCTGTTTTCAATCAGCACAATGCCGTCGCCGCCGATTGAATAGTTCCTGTCGCAGAATTCAATGGCAAAGCTTTCGGGGCAGGTGATGATGCCGCACTGGTTGTTGAAGAAAATGTAGTCGTCGCCCGTGCCCTGCATCTTCGAGAATTTAAGTATGCCCTTGTCGGTGCGCATATCGTTGATGTCCACAAGCTCGGTGTTGTTTTCGTTATAACGCGACGCGATGATGTCCGCAAGCGCGTTTGCCGTGTCGAGCGAAGTCAGCGTTGCGATGCCGAGCTGGTTTGCACGGTTGTGCAGTTTTATGTAGTCGGAAATCGACTTCTTGTCGCTCTTGCCGGTGTAAACGATGTAGTCGAGGTTGCCCGATTCCACAAGCTCCATAATCGAGTTGTCCTCGCGCAGCTTGTTAACAACGCTCACCTCAATGCCGAGCTTTTCAATCTCTTTTGCAGTTTCGGGAGTTGCCCAGATTTTTGCGCCGAGGTCGTCAAGCTTCTTTGCGAGGTTTACAATTTCAAATCTGTCCTGCTTGGTTACGGTGATAAGCACACCGTGGCCTTTTTTTGCGCCGTCAACGTTAAAGCCTGCGCTAACAAGCCCCTTAAACAGCGCTTCTTTCAGGTTTTTACCGACGCCTAAAACCTCGCCGGTGGACTTCATTTCAGGACCTAACTGCGAGTTAACATCGTTGAGCTTTTCAAAACTGAATACAGGCACTTTAACCGCAAAGTACGGCGGAACGTGATATAACCCTGTGCCGTAGCCGAGCTCCTTGAGCGTTGAGCCGACCATAATTTTGGAAGCAAGCTCAACCATAGGAACGCCTGTAACCTTGCTGATGTAGGGGATTGTGCGCGATGCGCGCGGGTTAACCTCAATAACATACAGCTCGTTCTGATAAATCAGGTACTGAATGTTAACGAGCCCCTTTGTGCCGAGCGAAAGCGCGAGCTTTTGAGAAATATCGCACACCTTGTCAAGCATAAGGTCGTTGAGGTTGTACGGCGGGTACACTGCAATCGAGTCGCCGCTGTGTACGCCTGCGCGCTCGATGTGTTCCATAATACCGGGGATAAGCACGTCAGTGCCGTCGCTTATGCAGTCAACCTCAAGCTCCGTGCCCATCATATATTTATCCACAAGCACGGGGTTTTCAATGTGCTGTGCAAGGATAAGCTCCATATACTGCTTTGTGTCGTCGTCAGTGTAGGCGATAGTCATATTCTGACCGCCGATAACGTAAGACGGGCGCAGCAGAACGGGGTAGCCGAGGTCGTTTGCAGCTTTGAGCGCCTCGTCAAGCGTCATAACGCTCGTGCCCTTCGGACGGAAGATGCCGAACTTTTCAAGAAGAGCGTCAAAACGCTCTCTGTCCTCGGCGATATCGATTGATTCAGCAGATGTGCCAAGTATAGGTAGACCATTTTTGTCATGGAAGGTTGTGAGCTTAATGGCAGGCTGACCGCCGAAGGCAACAAC
>CAYZPT010000137.1:0-5448 GCA_964480285.1 uncultured Bacteroides sp. | reverse complement strand
AGAATTATTAACGCAAATAAAACCGATAAAGATTTTTTCATCCTTGACACCTGCCCAAATTAATACTATCATATATATTAACACAAATCATTTTAGAATACAAGAAAGTTTGGTATAAAAATATGGTATATATTACAGGCGATGTCCACGGTGATATCAGTTTTTTCAAAAATCCAAAGCTACGCAAGCTTACGGAAGATGATACACTGATTATCTGCGGCGATTTCGGATTTTTGTGGGACGGCAGCAACAGAGAAAAAAAGGCACTTAAAGAGTTACAAAAAAAGAAATACACCATCTGCTTTGTTGACGGTGCGCACGAAAACTTTGATATGCTCAATCAGTACAGACCTTACCGCTACAAAGGCGGTAACGCTCACAAAATCGGCGATAACATCTTTCACCTTTGCCGCGGCGAGATATTCACTTTTGAAAAAAAGACATTTTTCTGTATGGGCGGCGGTGAGAGCGAGGACGCCGATATGCGTACTCCCGGCGAAACATGGTGGAAAGAGGAAATGCCAAACGCCGACGAGCTTATGAACGGTGCAAAGAACCTGAAAGAAAGCAACTTTGCAGTTAACTATGTTATCACTTATGAGGCTCCGGCAATTGCAAAGGATTTCATCCGCCTGCATACAAACCAGAGTATACATATCACATCGCTTAACTCATATCTGCAGGAACTGATGAAAAGTGTAGATTACAGCCACTGGTATTTCGGCTCGTTACATAAAGATATAAATATAAGCAAAAAAATGACAGCGGTCTTTAATGAGATAATAAAAATAAGGTAGTCGGTTGACTACCTTATTTTTTAATTGAAGTTAATAAATGCCTTGCTCAAGCATAGCCTCTGCAACCTTTTCAAAGCCGGCGATGTTAGCGCCTGCAACAAGGTTGTAGCCCATACCGTAGCGGTCAGCTGCTTCCATTGAAATCTTGTGAATTTCAATCATAGCATTGTGAAGTCTCTCGTCAACTTCCTCTGCAGTCCAGCGGAGTCTCTGCGAGTTCTGGCTCATCTCAAGACCTGATACACAAACGCCGCCTGCGTTAACAGCCTTTGAAGGAGCAATGATAACGCCCTCAGTTTCCATAAAGAGGTCAAATGCTTCCTCTGTGGTAGGCATATTAGCAACCTCAATGTAGTACTTTGTGCCGTTGGCAAGGATTTTCTTTGCCTCGTCGATTGTAACCTCGTTCTGTGTAGCACAAGGCATTGCAACGTCAACCTTAACGCCCCAAGGCTTTTCGTTCGCGTGGAATTCGCAGCCGAATTTGTCTGCGTAATCCTGAGCCTTATCTCTGCCTGATGCACGCATCTCGAGGAGATAGTTAATCTTTTCTTCTGTTACGATACCGTCCGGATCGTAAACATATCCGTCAGGGCCTGAAATAGTAACAGCCTTACCGCCGAGCTCTGCAATCTTCTTTGCAGCGCCCCATGCAACGTTACCGAAACCTGAAAGTGCAAATGTCTTGCCCTTGATATCGTCATTCTCATGCTTAAATACTTCACAAGCGTAGTAAACTGCGCCGTAGCCTGTAGCCTCGGGACGGATGAGAGAACCGCCGTAAGTAAGTCCCTTACCTGTAAGAACGCCGTTCTGATAAGCGTCACGGATTCTCTTATACTGACCGAAGAGGTATCCGATTTCACGACCGCCTACGCCGATATCACCAGCAGGTACGTCAACATCAGGACCGATGTGGCGCTGAAGTTCAGTCATAAATGCCTGGCAGAAACGCATGATTTCGCCGTTGCTTCTGCCGCGCGGGTCAAAGTCAGAGCCGCCCTTACCGCCGCCCATCGGGAGACCTGTAAGTGAGTTCTTGAATGTCTGCTCAAAACCGAGGAAGTACATAATAGATGCATTTACGCTCGGGTGGAAGCGAAGACCGCCCTTGAAAGGACCGATAGCAGAGTTAAACTGCACACGAAAACCTCTGTTAACCTGTGTTTTGCCCTCGTCGTCAACCCATGCAACGCGGAAGCAAATGAATCTTTCAGGCTCAACCATTCTGCCGAGGATATCGTTTTCCTCAAGTGCAGGATTTTCCGCAACCACGCCCTCAAGTGAGCGAAGAACCTCTTTAACACACTGGATAAATTCAGGCTTTTCGCTGTCGCGCTTTTCGACTCTTGCGATTACGCTTTCAATGTATTCGTTCAAAATAATCCACTCCTTTTTATCGAATACTAAATTTTAACGTATCTATTTTACTACTGTAATGCGCGGTTGTCAATATATTATAGATATTAATCATAAAAAAGCAACCGCATCTCTGCGGTTGCTTCTGTTGTTATTAATTGAACGTAAATTCACTGTCTTTGTAATCGACTGTGCATTTGCTGTTTGGTTTGATTTTATCCTCAAGGATAAGCTCGCTGATTCTGTCCTCAATCTTTGACTGAATCGCCCTTCTGAGAGGTCTTGCGCCGTAGGTCTTGTCAAAGCCTGCGTCTGCAAGCGCGTCAATTGCGCTGTCAGTGAATTCAACATCGATGTCCATATCGTTAAGGCGCTTTGTGAGAGTTACAAGCATACGGCGTGCAATCTCCTTGATATCGTCCTTTTCAAGCTGTGTGAACACTATGATTTCATCGAGCCTGTTAAGGAATTCGGGTTTGAAGGTGCGCTTGAGGTCAGGCATTACAAGGTCTTCAATAGTCTTGTTTTTGTCGCCCTCGTCGCTGCCGAATCCGAGCGCCTGCGTGCCGTCTGTGAGTTTAGCCGCGCCCACATTTGATGTCATAATGATGATCGCATTTTTGAACGACACCTGCCTGCCCTGAGAATCGGTGAGAACGCCGTCCTCAAGAATCTGCAGCAGCATATTGAACACATCGGGGTGCGCCTTTTCAATCTCGTCAAACAGCACTACGCTGTACGGCTTGCGGCGGATTTTCTCTGTGAGTTGTCCGCCCTCGTCAAAGCCTACATAGCCCGGAGGCGAGCCGATGAGCTTGGACACCGTGTGCTTTTCCATATACTCGGACATATCGAGCTTGATAATCGCATTTTCATCGCCGAACATCGCTTCCGCAAGCGTTTTACAGAGTTCGGTTTTACCAACGCCCGTAGGACCGAGGAAGATGAATGAGCCGATAGGTCTGTTCGGATTTTTAAGCCCTACTCTGCCGCGGCGGATTGCCTTTGAGATTGCGGAAACCGCCTTGTCCTGACCGACGATTCTCTTGTGCAGAATGTTCTCCATATCGAGCAGTCGCTCGCTCTCCTCTTTTGTGAGCTGGTTAACGGGGATGCCCGTCCAAGAGGACACAACCGCAGCGATTTCGTCAGTAGTTACGGACTTAACCTCGTGTGATGAGGAGTTCTTCCATTTCTCTTTTTCATCTTTAAGAAGCTCCTGCAGGCTGTTCTGCTTGTCGCGGAATTCTGCAGCTGCCTCAAAGTCCTGAGCGGTGATAGCAGATTGCTTTTCCTGCTCAAGGCGCTTGATTTCGTCCTCCATATCCTTGAGGTTCTGCGGCATTGTGTAGGTCTTAAGTCTTACAACGGAAGCCGCCTCGTCGATAAGGTCGATTGCCTTGTCGGGCAGAAATCTGTCTGCAATGTAGCGCGAGGACATCTTGACTGCGTTTTCGATAGCCTCGTCAGTGATTTTTACCTTGTGGTGAGCCTCGTATCTGTCGCGCAGACCGCGGAGAATTTCAATCGTTTCCTCCTCGGTGGGTTCGCCGACTGTAACAGGCTGGAAACGTCTTTCAAGCGCCGCATCCTTTTCAATATTCTTGCGGTACTCGTCAATCGTGGTTGCGCCGATAACCTGCAGTTCACCCCTTGCGAGCGACGGCTTGAGGATGTTTGCAGCGTCAACTGCACCCTCTGCCGCACCTGCGCCCATAATTGTGTGCACCTCGTCGATGAACAGGATTACGTCCTTTGCAGCCTTGACCTCGTCCATAGCCTTTTTGATTCGCTCCTCGAAGTCGCCGCGGTACTTCGTACCCGCAACCATCGAGGTGAGGTCGAGCGCAACAATCTTCTTTCCGCGCAACATTTCGGGAACTTCATCCTGTGTGATTTTGAGTGCCAATCCCTCTGCAATTGCAGTTTTGCCGACGCCCGGCTCACCGATAAGACAGGGGTTGTTTTTGTTACGGCGGGAGAGTATCTGAATAACTCTCTTAATTTCGTTTTCTCTGCCGATGACCGGGTCGATTTTGCCTTCCTTTGCCTCTGCGGTAAGATCATGACCGAACTCGTCAAGCGTTGGAGTTTTGCTCTTTCCCTTCTTGCCGGACTTGCCGCTCTGACGCGCGTCAGTCTCGCCGTTCGACAGTGTTTCAACAAGGTCCTCAAGAAGTGCGTTTTCGTCAACGCCGAGCTCGTTAAGGAACTTAACTGCATAGGAATCAGCTTCCTTAATCAGCGATATGAGCAGATGCTCTGTGCCGACAAAGGAGTGGGTCATACCCCTTGCGATCTGGAATGAGATTTCAATAATCCTCTTTGAGCGAGGGGTAAAATCTTCAGGAGTAAGGCGTGTGGGCTTGCCTGTGCCAATCTGTGTTTTGATAAGGTTGTCAACATCGTCGAAGTAAACGCCCTTGTCGTCAAGCACAGTTGCCGCAACGCCCGTGCCCTCGCGGAGTAAACCGATTAATATATGCTCGCTGCCGATGTAGTTGTGACCGTATTCTTCAGCAGACTTGATTGCGAGGTTAAGCACCTCGTTAGCTTTTTGAGTGAAGGAATTAAACTTATACATCGTAAAAACCTCCCTTTTTTAAATCATTTGTAAATCATAGTTTCTCTCTCACTATTTTTGCGCGGAGTTTGTCAAGCGTTTCATCTGACAAATCGCTTTTTGTGTCCGCTGCAAGTGTTGCATTCTGAAGTGTAAACAGCATATTGCCGATAGTTTTGTACTCAATATCGAAGTAGCCGAGCGCCTTGCCGAGCCTTGCAAGGGACAGACCGTTAAGGAACTCCTGCGTTTTGAGGATTCTTGCAGATTTGAGCATACCGAGATTGCGGTAGATTTTATCCTCAAACTCAAAGTCCTTTGCAAGCTCCTCGCGCGCTGTTCGCTCCTGCTTGACAATCTGTTCGCAGATAGCGTTGACGTTGTCAATTGCGCTTTTTTCGCTTATACCGAGCGACACCTGATTTGACAGAATGTATAAATCGCCTGCCGCGTTTTTGTACAATTCGCGCAGATTTAAGCCGAGTTTGCCAACCATTGCAGACAGCTTGTAAATCGCTTTCTGCTCAGCAAGCGCAGGCAGGTGCAGCACAAACGATGCCTTGAGTCCTGTACCGAGATTAATCGGTGACGCTGTAAGAAAACCGAGCTTTTCGGAGTATGCAATCTTCAGCGATTCAAGGAACATATCGTCAATGTCGTTTGCCTTTTCGTATGCTGATTCAAGATCATGACCTTACGCTAAAGAGTTGATTCTTATGTGATCCTCCT
>CAYZPT010000136.1:0-5609 GCA_964480285.1 uncultured Bacteroides sp. | reverse complement strand
CCCGGTTGAAGAAGCTGATGAATATAAGCAAAAAATCGCTCAGCTTATGTGCAGCAATGAAGTACGGGAGAAGCTGCTTAAAGAGTGCGATAAGCTGATTAAAATGCCATCCGGCTCGCACGAAGGAACTGTAATCAGAAATTACATTGACAAGTGCCTTGAAATCCCGTTTGGTAAATATTCAAAAGACAGCATTAACCTTGAAAAGGCGCGCAAAACGCTTGATAAGGACCATTATGGACTTGATAAGGTCAAGGACAGAATCGTTGAATCACTTGCTGTTTTAAAACGAAATCCGCAGTTTAACGGTCAGATAATCTGTCTTTACGGACCTCCCGGAGTCGGTAAGACAAGTATTGTTAAGTCGCTTGCTAAGTCAATGAACCGAAAATATGTGCGTGTTGCGCTTGGCGGTATTCACGACGAAGCTGAAATAAGGGGACACAGAAGAACTTATATCGGCGCAATGACCGGCAGAATTATTGACGCTGTTATCAAGAGTGGCACAATGAACCCGATTATTCTGCTTGATGAAATAGATAAAGTCGGTGCTGATTACAAGGGCGACCCGTCTTCTGCTCTGCTTGAAGCACTTGACCCTGAGCAGAACAGTAGCTTCACAGACCATTACATCGATTTTCCCGTTGATTTGAGTAGGGTGCTGTTTATCACAACTGCAAACGATACTTCAACTATCTCAGCTCCGCTGTACGACAGAATGGAAGTTATTGAGCTTAACTCATACTCACAGACTGAAAAATTCCAGATTGCAAAAAAGCATCTTGTTAAAAAGCAAATGCAGCGCCATAATATAAGCGGTCGCGAACTCAGAATAACTGATGAAGCGATTGACAGGATTATTGAGCGATACACTCGTGAAGCCGGTGTACGTGCGCTTGAAAAGCAGATTGCAACCATTTGCCGCAAAACTACCATCAAGCTTGAAAGTGGCACAAAATCCGTTAAAGTAACTGCCGATAACCTTTCAGACTTCCTCGGCACGGAAAAATACACGGCGGATCTTATCAGTAAGTCTAATCAGGTCGGCGTTGTTAACGGACTTGCCTGGACTCAGGTTGGCGGAACAATGCTTCCTATAGAGATTTCCGCACTTGACGGTACGGGTAAAATCGAACTTACGGGAAGTCTTGGCGACGTTATGAAGGAAAGCGCAAAAACTGCAGTTTCTTACATACGTTCAAAGGCAGATATATACGGTGTAAAACCGGATTTTTACAAAACTAAAGATGTTCATATTCACGCCCCTGAAGCTGCAATACCAAAAGACGGACCTTCTGCGGGTCTTGCAATTACTACTGCGCTTTTAAGTGAGCTTACAGGTATTGCAATAAAATCAAATGTTGCCATGACCGGCGAAATCTCACTCAAAGGTAAGGCGCTTGCTATAGGCGGTCTTAAGGAGAAATCAATGGCTGCGTACAAGGCTGGCTGTGATACTGTGATTATTCCCGCAGATAACGTCAAAGACCTTGCGGACATCAGCGATGAGGTAAAAAGTGCGGTTAACTTTGTGTCTGTTTCAGAGTTTGACGAAGTTATACCGTATGCGCTTGTTAAGAATCCCATCAGCGATTCAGCATCTAATATTACTTATAACACTGAAATCACTGCCACAACAGGCGCTCAAGGTGCATTGATATGAATTATAACACTGCAAAATTTGAACAGGCATTCGGTATTTCATCACAGTTGCCTGAATCATCAGTAACTGAAATCGCATTTGCGGGCAGGTCAAATGTCGGCAAGAGTTCACTCCTCAATAAGCTGTTTAACCGTAAGCAGCTTGCGAGAGTAAGTTCTGTACCCGGCAAAACAATAACGATTAACTTCTATGATGTTGACGGCGTTAAGTTTGTAGACCTACCGGGTTACGGTTACGCAAAAATCAGCAATCAGGAAAAGCAGCGTTTTGCTGAGCTCATGGAAGGGTACTTTAAATCTGATCGTAATTTAAAGCTTGTTGTTCAGCTTGTAGATATGCGTCACAAACCGACTGCTGACGATATTGGCATGATCGAGTTTATGAAGCAGATGGAAATACCGTTTATCATAGTTATGACAAAAAGCGATAAGCTTAAAGTAAAAGAGTACAAAAGACGTCTTACAGACAGTAAAGAAGAGCTTGAATTTGCGGGCGATGTTCCGATTGTTCCTTTTTCATCGCAAACAGGCGAAGGGGTAAATGAGGTTAAGAAGTGCATCGAACAAGCTCTGTAATACACAGGAGGACAAACTAATGGCAAAAACACCGTTTTTAACACTTGAAAAGGCTATGGATATTATAAAGGACTATCCTACGCCGTTTCATATTTATGACGAAGCAGGCATCAGAGCTAATGTAAAGGCACTTGTGGACGCCTTTTCATGGAATAAAGGTTACAAGGAATACTTTGCAGTAAAGGCAGCTCCAAACCCATTTCTGATTAAAATCTTGCAGGAATACGGATGCGGTTGTGACTGTTCGTCAAAGACCGAGCTTATGCTTTCAAAAGCTATTGGCGCAACAGGGGACAACATTATGTTTTCCTCAAATGATACGCCTGTCGGCGAGTTTAAGCTTTGCAACGACCTCGGCGGTATTATTAACCTTGACGATATCACACATATTGAGCTTGTTGAAAAGGCTTGCGGTAAGCTTCCTGAAAGAATGAGCTGTCGCTATAATCCAGGCGGAGTTTTCGTGCTTACGAACGGCATTATGGACAACCCCGGCGAAGCTAAGTACGGTATGACTAAAGATCAGCTTATTGAAGCTTTTCAAATTATGAAATCTAAGGGCGTCAAGGAATTCGGTCTGCACTCTTTCCTTGCAAGCAATACTGTTACTAACGAGTATTATCCTGAGCTTGCACGCGTATTGTTTAATCTTGCAGTTGAGATTAAAGAAAAGACAGGCATATGCATCAGCTTTATCAACCTTTCCGGCGGTGTTGGTATTCCGTATCTTCCCGATCAGGAGCCGAATAATATTGCAGTTATAGGAGAGGGCGTACATAAGGTATTTGACGAAGTGCTTGTCACAAACGGTCTCGGCGACGTCAGCATTTACACAGAACTTGGCAGATTTATGACGGGTCCTTACGGTGCACTTGTGACAACTGCAATTAATCAGAAACACACGCATAAGGAATACATCGGAGTTGACGCCTGCGCTGTCAACCTCATGCGTCCAGCAATGTACGGAGCCTATCATCATATTACAGTGCTTGGCAAAGAGAATGCACCTCTTACAAAGAAATATGATGTTACCGGCTCACTCTGCGAGAATAACGACAAGTTTGCGATCGATCGCGAACTTCCCGAAATTGAGATGGGCGACATTATTTATATCCACGACACCGGCGCACATGGCTTTGCTATGGGCTATAACTATAACGGTAAGCTTAAGAGTGCTGAACTGCTTCTGAAAGAGAACGGCGATGTTGAATTAATCAGACGTGCAGAAACTCCGAAGGACTATTTTGCAACATTTGATTGCTTTGATTTTTTCAATGATCTGGTTAAAGAATAGAAGTTTTCTTTATAAAAATTAAACTTTTTTGCCTAAACTTATAAAATCTCCGATTTTTCGGAGATTTTTACTTTACATTCACGCTTTAATGTGTTAAAATATGAAAAGTCAGTTTGGAGGAAGTAATATGAAAGATAAATTCCTTAATAATAAAAACGTTGATTTTCTTTTTGATGCAATTCTTTCGCTTCAAAATAAAGAGGAATGCGCAGCATTCTTTGACGATTTGTGCACAGTTCAGGAATTGCAAACACTGTCACAGCGCATAGCGGTAGCAAAAATGCTTTCTGAAAAGCGCGTTTACACCGATATTGTTAACGAAACCGGTGCATCTACTGCAACAATCAGCCGTGTAAACCGCTCGCTTCAGTACGGTAGTGACGGATATGATATCATTTTTGACAGAATTCAGCAGGACAGTAATGAGCAGTTATAATGCATTTGCACAGTTTTATGACACGTTAACCGATAATGTTGACTATAAAGTCAGGAGTGAGTACATTTCTGGCTTTTTTTCACGGTATGGAATAAAACAAGGTGAAGCTCTTGACCTTGCCTGCGGCACTGGTAGTGTAAGCGCTTATCTTGCACAAATAGGTTATAGGGTTACAGGTGTTGATTTGTCTGACGAAATGCTGACAGTTGCGTCGTCAAAATGTATAGAAAACGCAACTTTCATAAAAGGGGATATGACCGATTTTGAATTACCGTATCCCGTTGATTGCTGCGTTTGCTCGCTTGACGCAATTAATCATCTTACGGATTTTGACGACGTAATCAAGTGCTTTTTATGTGTTAATAAGTGCCTTAAAGATGGCGGCGTGTTTGTTTTTGACGTCAACACGCAGTACAAGCACAGGGAAGTGCTTAACGATAACGCATTTGTCTATGATGAGGACGACTTTTTTCTCGCCTGGGATAACGAATATGAGGGTGATGATATTGTTAAAATATACCTCGATTTCTTTGTTTTCAACGGTAAAAACTATGACCGTTTTAGCGAAGTTGTAACAGAACGCGCATACAGCATTGATTCTATCAAAGAAGCATTGATTAACACAGGCTTTGAGTTTATCGGCGTATACGATGAAATGACCGAAAATCCGCCTCGTGAGGACAGCGAAAGAATTTATTTCGTATGCAGAAAGGTAAGTAATAATGGGTAAAATAGTCAGATATATAATGACCGATGGCAGTGCTTTTGTAATAGCGACTGACAGTACTGATGTAATATCAGAGATGGAACAAATTCATAAGACATCTGCCACTGTAACGGCAGCACTCGGCAGGCTTACAACAGCTGCATCAATGATGGGAGATATGCTTAAAGGTGCGGAGGATAGTATAACTCTTCGTATTAACGGAGGCGGAGCTACCGGCGACCTGATTGCAGTTTCCGATTCTCAGGGCAATCCGCGCGCTTACGTTCAGAATCCTGTTGTTGAAATTCCGTTAAATGCTAGCGGAAAGCTTGATGTAAGCGGTGCAGTCGGCACTGACGGTCAGCTTTACGTTATCAAGGATATCGGTATGAAGGAGCCGTACATCGGACAAACTCCGATAATCAGTGGAGAAATCGCAGAGGATATCACAAACTACTTTGCAACAAGTGAGCAGACACCCTCAGTTTGTGCGCTCGGCGTTCTTGTAAATCCTGACCTTACGGTTAAGCACGCTGGCGGATATATCATTCAGCTATTGCCCGGTTGCACAGACGAGGTTATTGACGTAATCGAGCGCAACGTGTCCGTTATTCCGTCTGTTACAGAAATGCTTGAAAGTGGCATGACCGCAGATGACATAGCACACGAGGCGATGAAAGGGCTTGATCTTGATAAACTTGACGAGTCAGAAACAGCATATAAGTGTAATTGTTCTAAAGAACGCGTTGAAAATGCACTTATAAGCTCCGGAATTGATAATCTTAAGGAAATGGCAGACAGCGACGACAACACAGAGGTCGAATGTCATTTCTGCAACAAAAAATATATTTTTACTCCAAGCGACATTAAAGCGCTAATTGCGTGGAGAAAACCGCCGGCGTGACTTTTCTGCTCGGAGCTTTGATGTCGTCTTG
>CAYZPT010000135.1:0-5691 GCA_964480285.1 uncultured Bacteroides sp. | reverse complement strand
GAAATGTGCAGGGCGCTGCGTGACGGCGAAACCTATAAAGGCAAGGTCGTCGCATTAAAAACAGAGAGTTTGCGTCGTGAATATGGGAACGCTGAAAATCAGTTGTTTTATGCTGACGGCGGCAACGGCGTTAATCCTAAAGGGCTCGGCACAAAGGTTTTTGGATATAACCTTGCAACGAAAGCCCATCATTATATCCGCAGTTACGATATTCTCGGCGTTGTAGATAAGGATAAGTTACCCGATTGGGCAAAGCCAAAACTTGCCGAAATAAAAAAGGAAATCAGGGACAAGGAGGAACGACATAGTGGAAGATAAGATTGTAAATGCAGGTTATGAAATTGTGCAGGAACTTTCTATTGCCGACTCATTTCTTGTGCTTGGCGTAAAACCTGAACTTGTCGGCAACAAACTCACCACACCTTATGTAACTTGGGAGTGCGATAAGGAAAAGAAAAACTTTTGGTATGGACATTATCACAAGAGCGAATACGCTGCCCAGCGTGATTTAATCAAGCGTGCTATGGAAAAAGTACGCTTTTACGACAGGGAAAAAGGTTTTGCGAAAGAAAACAAGGAGCGTGATGAAAGATGAAAAAGAAGTATTTCGGGTACAAAATAATTCAAACGCTTCCTATCGGTAACATTACCTTCTATATCGGCTATAAGAAAAACGACCGCCATAAATACGCCACATATTTCAGACGAAACGGTTATACCGATTTTGCTTGGATACGCTTTTTTGACGACCTGTTTTCAGCACAAAAGGATATTATTGACCGTGCATACCGAGAAATACCGCTTTTAGAATTTAGTATTGAACATAAGGGGGAGATTGCAAATGTCAACGAAACCTAAAATTACCAAAGGTAAGGTTATGGAAAAACTGCGTGACGCAGGATACAAAGACGAGAAAAAATTGGCTGCCCTTGACGAAAATCTAATATTCAATACGGACTTTTCAAGGGAAGAACTCATTGTCGCCTACCAAATCAGAAACGCCACCAAAAAGGGCTTGCTTTATTCCTACCTTATCAATCCTGAAATCAATCTTACACAGGAGGTAAAGGGATGAATATACTGAACGACAAATACGAAATTCGCCCTGCATCAAATGACGAAATACTGTATTCATACACTCAAAGTCAGCAAATTGCAGGACAAACAGGCTCTGTAGGATACATGCGTGGCGATTTTGGAGATAGCGGGCAAAATTTCTACACTTCTTGGTTTGATATAAATCCTATTTTGAAAACAGATGAAATTAAGAAAAATTTCAATTACCTTATCAATACTCTGAATGACCGTGATTTTTTACAATCAGCAAAGCAGATGAGAGCTTTTTTCAAAAAGGCACAGGCAACCTGCGTTGAAGGAAAATTTGGTACGCAAAGCGTAATGCGTGTTGACAGTGGTAATTATTCATACATATTTCGTGCTTGTCCCGTAGGCATTGATTATGATTTTTATGTGTTTGCGTATATGAAAGACCAACTTGACCGACATATTGCAAACGCATCAAAAGGTATTCGTTTTATCAATTCGTCATATAACACTCTGTTTATGCTGGCTGACGGCGAAAAAATCACAATTAACTACGCTGATGGAAGTAAAGAAGTGAAGTCCTGCCGATATATTGATGAGTATCATACACAGATCGGTAACAACCTTTACCATATCTGTCAGTTTGCCGAGCTTATGGAAAAGAACGGCAATACGATTGAGCCGTTCAATAAATTACCTGACAAAGCGGACAATCATACACAGAATAAAAAAAACAAAAGCAAGGATTATCCCGAAAGGTAGGTGCGTTTATGGCTAATAAATTTGAACTTGCCTCTGCAATCTTTGACGAAGAGCGAAAGCGAATAACACGAAATCCGCAGGAATGGATGAATTTCCTTTCGTCAGTATGCTTTAACTATAAACTGCGTTTTGATGAGCAAATAATGCTGCACGCACAAAAGCCCAATGCTGTTGCCGTGCTTGATTTTGACCGATGGAACACACGCTTCAATCGTCGCATAAGACGTGGTGCAACGGGTATTGTAGTTTTCAGAAAGTTTGACGGCACTTCAAATGCAATCAATCACTATTTTGATATTTCAGACACTGTGGAGCAGCCAAATTCAAGACCTGTTCCTCTTTGGGAATACAAGAAAGAATATGAAAGCGATATAATTGAAACCCTTGAAAGCACTTTTGGTGACTTGAAGAACAAATCAAATCTTGCAGATGCGGTTATGTCAGCAGCCGAAAATGCTGCTGATGATAACATTGAGGATTATTTTGAACAGCTTGTTTATCAAAAGGAAAACAGCTTTTTAGAGGAACTTTCAGCAGATGAAATTGCACCCATATTCAGATTAACGGTACAAAACAGCATCGCATTTATGATGCTATCAAGGCTTGGATACAACGCCGAGGAATACTTTGACTTTGAGGATTTATCCGGCATCGTTAATTTTAATACGATTGAAACTCTTTTCCCTTTTGGTATGGCTGTTAAGGACAGCGTTGAATATGGCTTATCTGAAATAGCAAAAACTGTGTTTTCTCTTGAAAAAGAAAATCGCACATTTGCACAAAAAACAAAACCTGCTTATACTGAAAGCGAAATAAAAATTGAAGGAGGCTTTGAAAATGGCTCAAATCAGTTACACAATGACAAAAGGTATCAAGGTACCGAACATCATTCAGCCGATAAGTCAGAATTTGACTTTCGGGATGTATTCGCAAGCGAGAGCAGATTACCTGATGGAGCACCAGTCAGCGACATATTTCAGTCTGATGGTACAGGGCAGGCTACACAATCACTTGGCGGAGATACAGAAGAAAGCAAAGGAAGCGGAAGAAACGCTGATGACCAAAATGGCAGCACAGGAAGGAATAACGGAGCAGTTGAAAGCAAACAATCAGATGCTTTGGGTACAAAAGATGAACAACCTGAAGCAGAGAGTGCAGGAGATCGTTCTGAACGAAATAGTTTACACCAAGTAAATGATGAACTTCCTGCATTTACGGATGAAGATAAAATTCTGTATATGCTTCAGAATCCTAACGACGATTTAACGCACCGAAAAGAATTTTTAGTAGAGCGTTGGAACGAGTTAAGGAACATTGACGAAAAAGGCAGATATATCTCAACCGTTTACGGAGGACTGCTGAAGCAATTTGATATTGACGGCGTTACGGTGGGCTATCACTATGAGCCTGAGGGACTTTATTTATACGAGGGAACTTTCAAATCTCGTACAAAGGAGTCCCTTTTTTCTTGGAATTTAGTTGCTGAAATCATTGACCAATTAATCCGAGAGGGCAATTATTACAAGAAACCCGTTCTTAAAGAAAAGGTTTTCGTAATTAACCCCGATAGCGTTGCGGACTTAACCGACCACGAAAACGAACAGAAAGAACCAACGCCGGTTGAAACAAAGGTTGAAGAACCACCAGCGCAGATTGGCTTTTTTGATTTCATTGATAACGCTATTCCAACCGAACAGACAGTAAATGAGCCCGAACAGGTTTCCTTGTTCGCTGACTTTGGTATCTCGCAGCAAATCATTGATGAAACACTCTGTATCGGCGCTAATGACACAAACAGCACGCTTGATATTGTTATGTTCTTTCGCAGGGACAGAGGGTTGGAATATAACGCTAAATTCCTTAAATCTCATTACGGAACAAACGGCGCAGGCTTCTTCTTTGACGGCGAGCAGATTGCCGTATGGTATGACGAGAACGGTATCAACATTGCTAAAGGTAATACGGCTCAAAAATCATCTGCCACTCATCTGACTTGGGAACAGGCTGCGAAGCGTATTCGTGAGCTGCTTGAGCTCGGTAGATACCTACCGCAGTATCAGCTTGACAAGGTTGATGACCACGAAATTTCAGTCGTTTCAGATCGCATTGTCATTTTTTATCGTGATATGGATGAAAACAGTAAAGAACGCTGCTTCCCCGCGCTGACAAAAGCATTAGATGGCGTTTATAGTTATCCTGATGAGGTTAAAGTAGTTAAGAACTTATTATCTAACCCTGAAACCTTTGATGACCTTAACAACGGCTATATCGAGTTTATGGATGACTTAAAACGAGGTAATGTGCAAGGTATTTACAAATATGCTTTTAAGTATTCTCCTGAATATATATATGAAATAGTGCAGGGTATGTCGCTTGAAAAAGTACCGTTTAAGGCGCAATCAGGATTTAATCCCGACAGAAAATATTTCATTACAAATGATGAAATAAACAAACTGCTTCGTAAAGGTTCATCCGTACAATATGGCAAGTACAGGATTTACACCTATTTTGTGAATCATCCCGATTTACAGGACAGGATGAAAATGCTTAAAGATGAGTACGGTATTGGTGGCGGTGGGGATGGATTTAGCCACGAAAACCACGATGGCAAAGGTATATTTTTCAGCCACGGTAACGCTATGGAGCCGTATGCAAAGGTGCTGCTAAAGTGGAACGATATTGCAAAGCGTATTGATTCAATGATTAAGGCAAACGCTTATTATTATCCCGAAGAAATTGAAAAGCTGCCAGAGATCGAAAAGGATATGATTGCAAGGGTGGTCGTGGCTTTCTTTGAACTTGCTTCCAGAGAACTTGCAATGCCGTTTTCAGAGGACACAGAGCCGTATAACAGAGAAGACGTTGTTAAAGCGCAGCTTGATAATCCGCAGTCGCTTGAAGATATTGACCGTATGATGTCTGACGCTCTTGCCTTAATGGATAAGAGTAACGAGCGTACTTACACTTGGTATCAAAAGCAGTATGACAATTTCGTTGCTTTCAAAAACGGCGAGTATCATCCGTATGCTGTCCCTGAACAAAAAGCACCATTACCAAGACCGAGTAAATTCTCTAAACCTGCCGAAAAAGAAAACGAACAGGACAAGGAACTTGACGCAGTATATGACCTGCTTTCAGCCTGCAAAATTGACGATATGACTGTTGACTTTGAAAACGGCGAAATTGTTGCGAGAGATAGTGATAGCGAGTGGCGTGGTGCAGAGCTATATGAATTTTTGCTCAATGAGGTGCTTACCTTCGGCGCAGACGGCAAACTCGTCGAGGGATTAAGCGTTGATGAACGCATACTCAATAATGTACTTGACTATGCAAAGAAATATGGTGTTGAGCCGGAGCGTGTTCGCAATAACACGCCTTCTTTTGTATCCGAGTATAACAAATTGCAGGCGCAGTATCCCGATGTTATTCTTTTCACTCGCCTCGGCGATTTCTATGAGGTTATGGGCGAAAACGCAAAGGTTGCAGCCAATGAGCTTGACCTTGTGCTGACAGGCAGAACTATCAATACCCAAACGGGCGAGCGTACCCCAATGTGTGGCGTTCCTATTCACACCGTTGATTCATATATTTCAAGGCTCGTTGCAAAAGGATACAAGGTTGCTATTGCAGAAAATCAGGATGTCAACAGAGTTGTCGCTCCGGGCAAAATGCAGATGGATAACGCTCTTGACAGAGCAAAAGAGTTAATCAATGATTACAGACAAAGAGAGTTTGGTTATGATGATAGTGCAGATTTCAGCGACATATCAAATGTTTCGCTTGCTCATACCGAAACCGGAGATGGTAATCATACGATTGATGTCAGTGCAGACCTTGAGAATTTCAGAATTGTTCAGTATCTTGACGGCGTTCAGGTTGCAGACC
>CAYZPT010000134.1:0-5747 GCA_964480285.1 uncultured Bacteroides sp. | reverse complement strand
CAGTAGGTGACGAAATCGATCTTATCATCATGAAGACTGATGATAACGACGGTGTACTCAAGCTTTCAAAGCGTCTGCTTGACGCTTCAAAAGGCTGGAATGATATTGTTGCCGCCAAAGAAGCAGACGAAATTCTCGAAGGTACGGTAACTCAGGTTATCCGCGGTGGCGTTCTCGTTACCACAAACGGAACAAGAGTATTTGTTCCCGCATCACTCACAGGTATCCCGCGTAATCAGAACCTTGACGTTCTTAAGGATACAGATGTTAAATTCAAAATTATCGATGTTAATCCTGCACGCCGCAGAGCAGTCGGCTCAATCAAGGTTGTAGTTGACGCTGAAAGAAAGGCACAGCAGGACGCTGCTTGGGCTTCTCTTGAAGAGGGTCAGAAAATCACAGGTACAGTTAAGTCACTCACATCATACGGTGCGTTTGTTGACCTTGGCGGTATCGACGGTATGATACATATTTCTGAGCTTTCATGGTCAAGAATCAAGCATCCGTCAGAGGTTGTTAACGTTGGCGACACTGTTGAGGTTACAATCAAGGCGCTTGACGAAGAGACAAGAAAGATCAGCCTCGGCTTCAAGAAGATTGAGGACAATCCGTGGGAGATTCTCAAGAGAGATTATCCCGTTGGTTCAGTTGTTGACGCAAGAATCGTAAGCTTTGCAACATTCGGTGCATTTGCAAACATTCTTCCTACAGTTGACGGCCTTATCCACATCAGCCAGATTGCTTGGGAAAGAATCAAGGCACCGCAGGACGTGCTCAAGGTTGGCGACGTTGTTCAGGCAAAGATTATCGACATCGACTTTGATAAGAAGAGAGTATCACTCTCAATCAAAGAGCTGCTTGAAAAGCCTGAGGAAACAGAGGTTATCCCTGAGCTCGCAGTTGACGAGCCTGCTGCTGAGGAAGCTCCTGCAGAAGAGCCTGCAGAGGAAACTGCTCCCGTTGAGGAAACTCCGGTTGCAGAGGAAGCTCCTGCAGTTGAAGAGGCACCTGCTGAAGAGGCTGCTCCGGTTGTTGAAGAAGCACCGGCTGAGGAGGCTCCTGCTGAAGAAACTGCACCTGCAGAGGAAGAAACCCCTGCTGAAGAGGAAGCACCTGCCGCTGAAGAAGCTGCAGAGGAAGCTCCTGCAGAAGAGGAATAATTTAACACACTTACAGCATCGCTGCGGCGGTGCTGTTTTTTTGTACTCAAAACTTAAAACTCAAAACTTGATTTGCAACTTTGCATATAATATGTTATTATATATTAAATTAATAACGGAGGCTGTTATGAGTAACAACGATAACATAGATTTTAAAGAACTTCGCACCAATAATGACGACAACCCGATGCTTCGTTTTGATGCGCTGATGGCGGGCGTTAAGAACGGCGGACTGCGCTCTGTCAGCACAATCAACCTGCTTGTTTGCTACATCGTTGCAAACCTCGAGGGCAAGGTTAAGGCGGACACAATCACTGCTGCGCTTGACGAAGGCGAGCTCGCAAACCACTTTGAGGTTGCGGACTCCATCGGACGTATGATTAAAAGCGGCGTTATCTGCGAAAATGAGGACGGCACGCTGTCTCTCGGCGACACAAAGGGCGCACCGATTGAGCTTATAGAAAAGGACCTGCCGCTATCCGTCCGCGATGAAAGTATGAAAATCTGCCACAAAATCCTCGCGCGTGAAAAGTATATGCGTGAAAACAAAGTGGAGATAAAAGAAACTGACGGCGGCTATAATGTGGAAATGCACGTCAGCGATAATGACAGTGATTTTATGGTGCTCAACCTCTTTGCCGCAACGCTTGAGCAGGCTGAGGTCATCAGGGATAAGTTCATCTCAAACCCCGTTGCCGTTTATGAAACTGTGATAGAGAGTATCTTTGCCAATGAGTAACCCGATTAAACTCACGCCGCGGCTTGCTGCCTGCGCCGGTCTGGTTCGCGAGGGAACTCGCCTTGCTGACGTCGGTTGCGATCACGGCTATGTACCTGTTTCGCTTGTGCTTGACGGCAGAATCACTTCGGCAGTGGCAAGTGACATAAACGAAGGGCCGCTCGAATCGTGCAGACGGCTTGTTCGCGGTTATAAACTTGAAGATAAGATAAAATGCGTGCTCTCCGACGGACTAAAAAACGTTAACGGCGATGATGTTGACGACATACTTCTTGCCGGTATGGGCGGCGAGCTGATTGCCGATATACTTGGCAACTGCCCTTATGCAAAGGACAAGCACATAATCATCAACGCAATGACCCATCCGGAAATCTCGCGCAGATGGCTGTATGAAAACGGTTTTGAGATTAGAAATGACATTATCGTTCCCGAGGGCAAGCACCATTACAGCGTGCTTGACGCAGTGTACACCGGATGCCTTACCAAACCTGACGATGTAAGATGCTTCCTCGGTGAAATCAGCGATTTTTCAGATAAGGAATACTTTTTACATCTGCTCAATTACCTGCATAACAAACAGAAAGGCGGCAGCGACTGCACAGCAGTTATTGCCGAAATTGAAAAAAGATTATGACGACTGTTAAGAACATTTATGATTACATTAACTCCATTGCGCCGTTTGACGCGCAGGAGGAGTGGGATAACTCAGGGCACCTTGTGGGCGACTATCGCAAAGAGGTTAAAAAGTGCGTTATGGCTCTTGACTGCACAAAGGACGTCTGCCGCTTTGCACGCGATGTCGGCGCTGACCTTGTGCTGACTCACCACCCGATTATCTTCGGCGGCGTCAGCGATGTTAAGAGCGACAGTGTGGTTTATATGCTTGCAAACGCGGGCATTTCAGGCTTAAGCGCGCACACTAACTTTGATTTTGCAATCGGCGGAATTAACGACAACCTTGCCCAGCGCCTCGGCTTGCAGAACGCGCGCCACCTTGACGATTCACTTATTGTTGCAGGTGAACTTGAGGGCGAAATGAGCATTGACGACCTCGCTGAATACGTCAGCGACAAACTCGGCTGTGCAGGCATACGCTACACCGATACTGATAAGCCGATTAAGACAGTTGCGGTCGGCGGCGGCGCGTGCGAGGAATTCACCGAGCTTGCAGCACAGAATGCGGACGCATTCATCACCGGCGATATGAAGTACCACGCAATGCTTAAAGCGGCAGAGTGCGGCTTCCCGGTAATCTCTGCAGGACACTATGAAACCGAGCACGACTCGTTTATGATGCTCAAGGATAAGCTCGAGAGCATCTTCACCGACGTTGAGTTCATCAGCGCAAACCAACCAAATCCAGTAAAATCAATTTGAACAATTTAGAATTGAGAGTTGAGAATTGAGAATTAAGGATACTCGCTTCGCTCAAACAATAATACGGGTGCGGGTGTCCCGCCAATAATTCTCCATTCTCCATTCTCCATTCTCCATTCTTGAACTATGTCTTTCGACGGAATTTTCCTAAACCTTATCAAAAACGAAATAAGCGACAAGCTTGTCGGCTTTCGCGTGGACAAAATCTATCAACCCTCAAAAGAGGAGCTGCTGTTCACATTCCGCACCTTTGACGGAACGGAAAAGTTACTGATTTCCGCAAAGGCGGAGTGTCCGCGCATTCAGCTGACAAATCAGTTTGTCGAAAATCCCAAGCAGCCGCCAATGCTGACAATGCTTCTGCGCAAGCACCTCGGCGGCGCAAAGCTGCGGGAGATAGAGCAGGATGGCTTTGAGCGCATAGTCGCCTTTATTTTTGATGCGACAAACGACCTCGGTGACCCGGTGACATTCCGCCTTGTGGTTGAGATTATGGGGCGCCACAGCAACATTATTCTTGTGGATGAAAACGGCATTATCGTCGAGTGCGTCAAGAAGATTGACGAGTTCACGTCCAGCGTGCGCGAGGTGCTGCCGAATATCAAGTACGAGCTTCCGCCGCAGCAGAGCAAGCGCAATATTTTTGAGTACGACACTGCGGATCTTGAGCGCAGCATAAATTCGCTCGGCATTAAAAAATCGCTTGCGTATCAGGAGGTGCTGCAGGGCATTTCACCTATTGTGGCGCGCGAGCTTGAATACGGTATGTCGCTTGCCGAGCTTCGCACGCATATCAGGGAGCCTGAGCCGACTGTCGTTATCATCGACAAGCCGAAGGATTACACCTACTTCAAGCCGAAGCAGTACGGCGACCTTGCCGAGTACAGGAGCTTTGATACCTTTTCGGAGCTTATCGACTATTACTACTTTGAACAGGTGCGCTTTGAACGCATCAAACAGCGCAGTAACGATCTGTTCAAGCGGCTCACTGTGTTGCAGGAGCGTGCTGTGCGTAAGGCGATTAACCGCCGCCGCGAGCTCAAGGAGTGCGAAGGCAAAGAGGAACTCAAAATCTGCGGCGACCTTATCAACGCAAATCTCTACAGGCTTGAAAAAGGCGCGGCGTTTTACGAGCTTGAAAATTACTACGACGAAGGCAAAATCAAGCGTATTAAGGCTGATGTCGCTCTCACGCCCGCGCAAAACGCGCAGAAATATTACAAGGACTACCGCAAAAAGCAGGTTGCCGAGAGCAAACTCAACGCCTTCATTCAGCAGGCGGAGGACGAGGCAAAGTACCTTGATTCCGTAATTGATGTGCTCTCACGCGCCGAAACGGACAGCGAGATTACTGCAATCCGCACCGAGCTTTATGAGTCGGGCTTTATCGGCAAGCGGAACGTGAAACGCGGCAGGGAAAAGAAGCTGCCGCCGCGACGCTTTGTTTCAAGCGAGGGGTTTGAAATCGCAGTCGGCAGGAACAATATGCAAAATGACGAGCTGACCCTCAAAACCGCAAAGAACTACGATTTGTGGTTTCACGTTAAGGACGCTGCCGGCAGCCATGTAATTGTCACTGCGGAAAAGGACAGACCGTTCACCGACAAACTCATACGCGAGGCTGCAATGCTTGCGGCGTACCATTCAAAGGCGCACGCATCGTCAAACGTTGCGGTTGATTATACGATAGTTAAAAACGTTCACAAGCCGAACGGCGCAAAGTTCGGCATGGTGATTTACGACAATTATAAGACTGAATATGTGACTCCGAATGACGAGGAGTTAAAGGAGATTAAGGAAGTTGAGTAATGTTGCAATCGTTCTCGGCGCAGGCTCGGGAACACGAATGAAGATTGAAAAGTCAAAGCTGCTGCTTGAAATCGCGGGCAAAACCGTCATTGAGCGCAGCGTGGAAGCATTCCTTAACATCAGCGATGTGGACGAGGTTATCGTCACAGTGCGCGAGCAGGACTTAGAAACGTTCAGCGGAATTCTTACTGACGAGCGCATAACCTTTGTTATCGGCGGCGACACACGCCAGCAGAGCGTTAAAAACGCTGTTGACACAATCGAAAGCGCAGAGCTGCTGATTATCCACGACGGCGCGCGCCCGCTTATCAGGGAAGAGGATATTGAGAACACAATTATTGCCGCAAAGGACTGCGGCGCTGCGGCTGTCGGCGTGCCTGTAAAGGACACAATCAAGGTGATTGACGGCGACAGCTTCATAATTGATACGCCGGACAGAAGCACGCTTTTTGCAGTGCAGACGCCGCAGATATTCGACTTTGAGCATTACAAAAGAGCATTGCAGAAGTCAATTGACGACGGCAAGGACTTCACCGACGACTGCCAGCTTATCGAGTACGCAGGCGGCAAGGTCAAAATGGTAACGGGCAGTTATACGAACATTAAGATTACAACACCTGATGATATTCCGCTTGCAGAAAATATTTTAAATAATTGAGTAT
>CAYZPT010000133.1:0-5764 GCA_964480285.1 uncultured Bacteroides sp. | reverse complement strand
TAATTACTTCAAAGTAAAATTTGTTATCGTCAGCGGCAAAGGAATTCAGCGCGCAAAGGGTGTTGCGGCACACAGGATTGAACACTCTGAACTCGCGGAAATACAGTTCGTTCTCTTTAAGCGTAAGCGCTTTATAATAGTCAATGCCGTACTTAAAGTAAACAGCCGCCGAACGCCTTGTATAAGAATTGTGCAGCGGATTTTTGAAAATAATGCTGTCGTCAATCTGACTGAGAATTTCCTTTAATTTCTGCTTGTATACGGCGAATTCTTCGTCGCTGAGAACCCTGCGGGTTTCGCACGCTTCAAAGCGCCACATCAAATCGTTTGTCACAGTGGCCTGGGCAAACGGGATAGCTTTGCCGAATTTTTCCTTTGAATACTCGAGCAGACCAAGATGGAAGTACTCAAGCATCTCGTTATAATAAAACTTGTTGGTTCTGATTCTGTCAATTGTGGAATTTTTGGCAGCCCTTTGCCTGTATAAATACAAAGCCTCTTTGAGAAGTCCGATTTTGCACTTTTTAAATATAATCTCGGCGCAAAAAAATGTATCCTCACTGCTGATTAATCTTGTGTCAAACTGAAGGTCCTTGATTGCATCGGATTTTGCAACCGTCGACGTGATTAAAGTCTGAATTGAAAAATACTCATCGGGACTGTTTATGTCCGCAATACGGGTTCCTGCATTGAATTTATAATCAAGCACATGATAATTGTTCTGCGCCTCAAAACGCTTTACCCTGCAAGCGACCACATCAATCTCGTCATAGTGCTTTTCAAAGAAGTCGTAAACGGTGACAAACGCGGGCAAATCCCACTTGTCGTCGGAATCGAGGAAGGCGGTATACTTGCCCTCAACGTGCTTTAACGCCTCGTTACGCGCCGAGCTGACGCCGCCGTTTTCCTTTTCAATATAAATGACGTTGTCGGGGTACGCGTCCCTGTATTTAACGCATATTTCGCCGCTGTTGTCGGTTGAGCCGTCGTTAACGAGGATGAGCTGAATGTTCTCCTTAAAACCGATGGTCTGATTAATCACGCTGTCGAGCGATTCTGCAAGGTAATCTTCAACATTATAAACGGGAACGATTACTGAAAATTTGTATTTGTAGTCCATATGATACAGCCTTTGTTGTGAGTTGATAGTGGTTAGTTGTTAGTGGATAGTAGACAGTGTCGGGTGGACTCCGTCCACACCTAATTATAATTACGAAGTACGAGTGACGAGTGATGAATTAAGGGTGGACTCCGTCCGCACCTGTTTTATGGTGGGTTGTCGGGGGCGAAGCCGAGTAACCACAATTCCGAATTCCGAATTATTGTTGGCTTATCTGTATAGCGCCGTCATCGTAATTGACAAAGTACCTGCCCTGGACAAGGCAATCCGAAGCGGGAGATTTGCCGTTTGGCGCAAATTTTTTGCAGTTGAGGAATATAGGCGATTCCTTTTCGCCGTAAACGAGATACGGTGTGAGCTGAAGCGGTTCGCCGTCCTTCGCTTTCAGTTTTACCTTGAAAATGTAGGAGGAATAGTACCATTCCTTGCCGTCGATGGTGTCAACCGTTTTCTGCGGATAGTCA
Organism: uncultured Bacteroides sp.; assembly: GCA_964480285.1. Taxonomy (GTDB): domain Bacteria; phylum Bacillota; class Clostridia; order Oscillospirales; family Acutalibacteraceae; genus Eubacterium_R. The sequence goes on along the minus strand of CAYZPT010000133.1, from coordinate 4,180 downwards.
AGGATTTCCTTGGGCTTAATAACCTTGTCGCCGACCTTGAGCACTAACTTACCGCCGCTTTCGGTTGCTCTGAGCAGCCAGTTTGCAATCAGTATTTCAACAGTGCATCTGTTTTCGCCGAAGCCGAGGGAGTTCAGCGTACAGAGTATGCCGTTGTTGCTCATATCAAACACTTGAAACTCGCGGAAAAACAGCTTGCTGTCCTCAAGTTTCAGTGCCTTGAAATAGTCAATGTTGTATTTGAAGTTGATTGCAACCGAGCGTCTTGTGTAGGTTTTCTGCACCGGCAAGCCGAAAATAATTTTGTCGTCAACCTGACTGAGCAGCTCGTAGCAGGTCTGTTTAAAGGTGTTGTACTCTTCCTCGCTGAGCACGTTGTGAACTTCGCTTCTGTCAAAGCGCCACATCAAGTCGCACGCAACAACCGAGCGGATGTACGGTATAACCTCGTTGTATTTTTCCTTTGAATACCTGAAAAGTTCCCTGTGATAGTAATCGAGCTTGTCGGTATAATAGAACTTTTCAAACGCCATTTTGTTGACAGCCGAGTTGTTTGACTGCCTTTTTCTGTAGTAGAAGAGCGCTTCCTTGAGCAGACCGTATTTGCACTTTTCAAGAATAATCTTGTTGGTGAAAACGCTGTCCTGACCGAACTTTAACCTCGGGTCGAATCTTAAGGCTTCGTTGTCCTTTATAGTTTCGGCTTTGACAAACGTAGGCGCGTTAGTAAACTGAACGGTAAAAAGCTCGCTCGGGTCGTTCAAATCCGCAATGCGCGTGCCGCGCCCCCAGAATCTGTAATCGAGCCCGTGGAAGTTGTTCTGCGCCTCAAAGAGCTTTATTCTGCAGGCGAGCAAGTCAATCTCGTTGTAATGCTGCTCAAAATAGTCGTAGACTTTTTCAAAAGCGTCAAGCGCCCACTTGTCGTCGGAATCGAGCAGGTTGACGTACTTACCCTCAACGTACCCGATGCCTGTGTTGCGGGCTATGCTCACGCCCTCGTTTTCTTTATCAATATAAATGATATTCTCGGGATACATATCCCTGTATTTAATGCAGATGTCGCCGCTGTTGTCGGGCGAACCGTCGTTAACAAGGATGAGCTGAATGTTCTCCTCAAAGCCGATGGTCTGGTTAATCACGCTGTCAAGCGCTTCCGCAAGGTATTTTTCAACGTTGTAAATGGGGACAATTACTGAAAATTTGTACTTGTAATCCATTAAACCTACTCCTATTTCAAATATTTATGTTATGGGGTAGTTACTAAAACGGAGCGCCGTGGTAAGCGCTCCATATTGTTCAATTGGGGTACGACCCCGATTGAACAAGTCATAATTCCGGATTATTCACGTCCGTCCCAGCAATATGTGCAGAGCTTGTCCTTTTCAATACCGACAGACTCAATCATATCGTCAAGGCGGTGATAGCGCAGCGAGGTGAACTTCTGCTGCTTGCGGATAGCCTCAATCATATTTGCGTATCTTTCGCTGTCGGGGTTGATGTAATCCTGCAGCACCTCGTCGGTAACGTCGCCGCCCTCAAGCTCCCTGATAACGCGGCGTGTGATGAGTTCCATTTCGCTTGTTGAGCGGGAGAAGTTGAGGTACTTGCAGCCGAAGAACAGCGGCGGGCAGGCAGGTCTGATATGCACTTCCTTTGCGCCGCTTGCAAACAGGTACTCCGTAGTTTCGCGCAGCTGCGTGCCGCGGACAATTGAGTCATCAATCATAAGCAGGCTCTTGCCCTCGATAAGCTCCTTGATCGGGATGAGCTTCATCTTTGCGATAAGGTCGCGCTTTGACTGAATGGTCGGCATAAACGAGCGCGGCCAGGTGGGTGTGTATTTGACAAACGGGCGGGTGTACGGGATGCCCGATTCATTTGAATAGCCGATTGCGTGCGCGATACCCGAGTCGGGAACGCCTGCGACAACGTCGGGCTTAATGCCGCTCTCGCTGTCGCGCTTTGCGAGCGCTCTGCCGCATTTGTAGCGCATAGCCTCAACGCTGATGCCCTCGTAAGACGATGACGGGTAGCCGTAGTAAATCCACAGGAAGGTGCAGATTTTCATCTTGTCGCCGCCCTGAATCAGCGTTTTTACGCCGTCGGGAGTCATAACAACAACCTCGCCGGGAGCGAGCTCCTTGAGCGGGCTGTATCCCAGATTCAGGTAAGCAAAGCTCTCAAAGCTTGCGCAGTAGCCCTCCGCCTTTTCGCCGAGGACAACGGGCGTTCTGCCCATTTTATCCCTTGCGGCGTACACGCCCTTGGGTGTGAGAATCAGCATACTGATTGAGCCGTCAACGGTGTCCTGCACATAGCGGATACCGTCGATGAAGTTATCCTTCTGGTTTATCATTGCGGCGATGAGCTCGGTCTGGTTGATATCGCCGTTTTGCATCTCAAAAAAGTGCGTTTTGTTCTTGATAATCTCGTCAACGATTTGGTCGCTGTTGTTCACCTTGCCGACAGTGGCAATGGCAAAGGTGCCGTGGTGCGAGCGCACAAGAATGGGCTGCGCTTCAAAATCGCTGATGCAGCCAATGCCCATTGAGCCGTGCATCTCGTTTGATTCCTTGGTGAACTTGGTTCTGAAAGGTGCGTTTTCGATATTGTGAATCGCCTTGTCAAATCCGTTTTCAGGGTCGTAAACCGCAAGACCCGCACGGCGCGTGCCGAGGTGCGAATGATAGTCCACACCGAAAAACAGGTCAAATACACAATCTTCTTTTGATACTGCTCCGAAAAATCCTCCCATAACTGCCTCCTTGCTGGGTTTTTTATATTATAACAAATTAGATTTAAAAATAAAATAGTAAATTGACACAAAAATATATTTGTTTTTTAATAAATTATTGTCCGGAGTCCGCCGCTGTCCACTGTCCACTAAAAAACGGCACACCATCGTGTGCCGTTTTTTCTATTTGAATTTATCAAAAAAGCCTTTTTTGCCCGGATTCTTTGGCGGAACGTAGGTTTTGTCGAACTCGCGGAGCAGTTTTGCCTGTTCTGATGTGACATTCTGCGGGATGTCGACCACGATTGTGACAAACATATCGCCCTTGCCGACGCCGTTAAGGCGCTGTATGCCCTTGCCCTTGAGCTTGAACACCTCGCCCGGCTGTGTGCCGGCAGGCATATTGTACTTGATATCGCCCTCAAGCGTGGGAACTCGCAGCTCTGCGCCGAGAGTTGCCTCGATAATGCTGACGTGCTTTTTGTACAAAAGGTCAAAGCCGTCGCGCTCAAATTCCTTGTGCGAGCGCACGTTAACAACGACCTTGAGGTCGCCTGCAGGTCCGCCGTTTACGCCGGTGTCGCCATAGCCGCGAAGGTTGACAACCTGCCTGTTATCAATACCTGCAGGGATGTCAATATCAACCTTGGTACGCTTTCGCACCTTGCCCTTGCCCTGACATTTCGGGCACGGATTGTCGATAATTTTGCCCTTGCCGCCGCAATGCGAACAGGTGGTCTGCGTGTTGATTGTGCCGAGGATTGAACGCTGCTGAACGTTGATAAATCCCCTGCCCTGACATTCGGGGCACGTTTTGGGCGACGAGCCCTCTGCCGCGCCGGTGCCGTTACACTGCGAGCAGTCCTCAACTCGCGGCACTTCAATCTGCTTTTTGCAGCCCTTTGCCGCTTCCTCAAACGTGATGGTGACAGCGCTCTGGATATCCCTGCCCTTGCGCGGAGCATTTGGATTGCGCGCGCCGCCGCCGAAACCGCCGCCGAAGAAGGACGAGAAAATGTCGCCGAGGTCGATGTCGCCCTCGAATCCGCCGAAGCCGCCGCCAAAGCCGCCTGCGCCTGCACCCGCGCCGAAGTTGGGGTCAACGCCTGCAAAGCCGAACTGGTCGTAACGCGCCTTTTTATCGGGGTCAGAGAGCACCTCGTAAGCCTCGTTACACTCCTTGAACTTTGCCTCTGCTTCGGCATTGTCGGGGTTGAGGTCGGGGTGGTACTTTTTCGCCGTTTTTCTGTATGCTTTTTTAATTTCATCTTCGGAAGCGCCTTTGCTTACGCCCAGCACTTCGTAGTAATCTCGCTTGTTTTCAGGCATTCACTTGCCTCCAAGAATTATGAATTATGAGTTATGAATTATGAATTATGAATTTCGGGCGGGATACACGCACCCATTATATTTCGGATTGCTGTGGTCAGCAATCCCTACAAT
>CAYZPT010000132.1:0-5764 GCA_964480285.1 uncultured Bacteroides sp. | reverse complement strand
ACGCTACAACAGCTACAGTTACACTCAAGTGCAACAAGTGTGAAGCTACAACAACAACTGCTGCTGCAGTAGATAATGTTAAGAAGAGCGACGCTACTTGCACTGAGGCTGCTGTTTACACTTACACAGCATCTTATGACGGACTTGACAGCATCAGCAAGGATGTAACAGTTGGTTCACCTCTCGGTCATACTCTTAGCAAGACTGACGAAGTTCCTGCATCATGCACAGAGGCTGGTACAAAGGCTTACTGGACCTGCTCAACATGTCACAACATGTTCGCAGACGCTGACGCACAGACAAAGATTGACGAGCCTGAAGCAATTCCTGCAAAGGGTCATACTCCTCGCGCAGCAGTTAAGGAGAACGAAGTTGCTCCTACAAAGACAACTGACGGTTCTTATGATCTTGTAGTTCGTTGCGATGTTTGTGAGACAGTTCTTTCTACAGAGCACGTTGTTGTTCCTGCAGAAGGCATGACAATCACAATCACAAAGCACGATATCGGTGAAGTTACTGTTAACGGCAAGGTTGTTGACGGTCTCGATGACACGGCAGTAAACGTTCCTTACAACAGCGAGGTTAAACTCAACGTTACAGAGGCTAACGAATACTTCAAGGGTTGGGAAGCAAACGGTAAGATCGTATCTAAGGATGCAGCTTACACAACATATGCTTACACCGACATGACATTCACACCTGTATTCGAAGAACCTTCATCACAGAAGATCTCTGTAATCTTCTACGATAAGTTCGGTAACGAAGTTAAGGCTTACAAGGATATGACACCTGCAGATTACCAGGCAGCTATTGCAACTGATGGTATCCCGAAGGGCCAGGATTATCCGTCAAGCAAGTTCGTAGAGTGGGATACAGACGCTAACACAATCCTTGGTCTTACAACTTCCAAGACTATCTGGGCTGTTTACGAAGATGTTGAATCAACTCAGAAGTACACAGTAACAGTTAAGGATGCAGCAGGCGCTGACATCACTGATACAGCTCTTACACTTCCTGCTGGCGTTCAGGCAACTGCAGTTCCTTACGATACTAAGGCTACAGTACAGAACGACAACGCTAAGGGTTGGAAGATCGACGGTGTTGTAGTATCTACAGAGGATACATATTCATTCTTCGTAGGTGCTGACACTGAGGTTACAATGATCACTGACGATGTTGAAGCACTTCCGACAACCACAATCATCGGTGCAACCAGACTTGCAGATCCGGCTTACAGATTCAATATCATGGCTACAAGATATGTACCTGCTGGTTACTCACTCGTTGACTACGGTTTCGTATACGGTAAGAACCTGACTGACGCTGACCTCAAGGTTGAGAACGAAGGCAAGCAGGGCAACGGTATTAACAGCGGTGCTGTTAAGGTTGTTCGCGCAGGTCAGATGAACTCATCCTCTAACGAGTTCGCTCTTAACTACGGTATTAAGGCTATGGATGCTGATGTAACAGTTAAGTCATTCATCGTTGTTAAGAAGGGTGACGTTGTTCAGACAGTATACTCAGACTACACTGTATTCAATTATTAATCAACAATAACTAATTAATCATCAACCGTTCTGCCCTTCGGGGCAGATACGGAGGATAATAGGAGGTTCATTATGAAAGAACTCTACACAAAGCCAGAGGTTATCGTTGATGAGTATGAGACCGTTGACGTAATTGCTACTTCTCAGACAGAGCAGCTCAACGGCGACGACGATTAATCTCACGATTAACGGCAAAAAGAGAAGAGCGCGGAGAAATCCGCGCTCTTTTCTCGTCCAAACATATAGGCAAAAAGTAGGGGCGTGCTTTGCACGCCCGCTGTTATATATAATATTTATCCTTGCCCATTAACCACTTTTTTGGGTTTTCTTCAATATATTGAATATGCATACATAAATCATCATCGTTTCTGATGATATGGTCAAAAAAACTCTTTTGCCATATTGCACATCCGACTTTCTTTGTAACAGACCCCTTAAACTGTTGTATTATTCTGCTGATTGTTGGGGTGTGATCTGCGCACTAGCATTGAGAATCAATTGATATTAACAAATGCAGGTGGTTAGGCATAATTACATATTTTTCAATACTAACATCATCGTAAATGTTATTTATGTTTTGTATTTCCAATTCAACAATTTTGCCAAAATAAGATAATTCTATTTTTGGCGGGAGACCACAGGTCTCCCCTACATTTAGTGTGACGCCGTATGTTTCATCTACAATTGACGAAAGAATATTTACCATATCTTTAGTACAAATAGTTATGAAATATATGCCATTACTGCTGTAATTGTATGCGCTCAAACGGGTGTTTTTTCGAGTCGGTAATTTATTCATTATCAAGTATTATCCGTTGTCCGCATTTGCATCTTCAATTTTGATTTGCTGAGCTGTTTTGTTATAAATCGAATCAATCAGCATCTGCTTATTCTTGTCAACGTTGATTGCGATTACGCTCATACCGTTTTTGTAAGCGTATTCCCACGTGCCTTTAAACGGTACTTTCTGCTGCACCATTTCGCCCCTCAGGCAGGTCATGCCGCCCAGTGCAACCGCAACAAGCTTGGCTTTTGAAAGGTTGGTTTCAATATACGGTGCGCTGTTGAGCGCCATTTTGGCAATCTTAAACGGGTTGCCTTTTTTAACCTCTTTGAGTATGGACTGAATGACGGTGCGCTGCCTCTTGGTACGCACAAAGTCGGTGTCAATCTTCCTGATTCGGCAGTACGCAAGCGCCTGCTTGCCGTTGAGCGTGCGATGGCCGGCTTTCAGCTTAACATTGCCGTAACGTTTCGGGTGGCTTGTAACTTCCTTGGCTTCGGCTTTTGTAACGTCAACCTCAACGCCGCCGATGCTGTCCACAAGCACCTTGAACATTTCAAAATCGGCTACAACGTATCCGTCAATGTCAACGCCGAAGTTGTACTCAATTGTGTCCACAACGCCGCTGTATCCGCCGTATGAGGAGGCTGCGTTCAGTCGCTGCTCGTCCTGCAGAGCGGGTATGTAAACCCAGGTGTCTCGCAGGAAGGACGTCATCTTAATGCAGTGGTGCTTCCTGTCAATCGAAACAAGCATCATCGTGTCCGCGCGGCTTGATTCGCTGTCCTCGCCGGTTCTCGCGTCAACGCCCAGCAGCAGTATGTTAGTTACTCTGAAGCTCTTTTCAAGCTGACCGCTTGCAACGTACTGGTTGGGTATATTGTCGTCGTAGTTTATCCTGCCGAGCACTGCGTTCATCAGCAGCAGACCCGACAGCAGAAATACCAGCAGCAGTGCGATGATCGCAATAAGTATTTTTTTTGCGACTGCCTTGGGGTTGCTCTTGGCAGCGGCGTTATTCTTCTGCGGTCGTATCGCTTTGGCTTTCGTCTTGACGTTATCGATATCAAGTACCGATCTGCCGTTGCTACCCGACTGCCTGCTTTGCTGTTGGCGTTGCGATCTTTCAATGTTCTCACGGCGCCGTTCTGCATCGAAATCACGCAGAACCTCGGGGTTGTAATCGCGCTGTATCTGACGGTAATTGCGCTGCGGCGGTGCAAGCTCGTCCTGACTGTAAGGTCTCGCGTTGTAATTGTCGCCCGGCCGCTGATTATCTCTTACCTCGCCGTTATAATTGCTTCTGTTGGCAAAGGAATCGTCGCCGACGTTTTTATAATAGTTTTCGTCTTCGGGAACGCTTCTGTCCCTGTTATCGTTATCGATTCTCTTGTTGGGGTTAAACCCCTGGTTATCAAATCTTGGCAAAATATCACCTCTATAATTAGAAATTATAGTTACAAGTTACGAGTTACGATTTACGAGTTTCGGTTACTCGGTGCAAGCACCTCGAACAATAAAATAGGGTGCGGGCAACGCCCGCCCAAAATTTGTAATTTGTCATTCGTACTTCGTAATTAATAAAGCAAGCTGCCCTGTAAGCCGAGTTCTGTCGAGGACGGTTATCTATCTCGACGCAGTGTTACCACTGCGCTCAAGCCGCCCGTCGGGGTTATGTGTCGAGCAAACAGCTCCCCGGTCGGCGTTGCAGCGGATAGGGTTTACATGGCAGGGGATGTTACCACCCCCTCGGTGAGCTCTTACCTCGCCTTTCCATCCTTACCTGCAAAAGCAGGCGGTTTATTTCTGTTGCACTGTCCCGGAGGTCACCCTCGGCGGCCGTTAGCCGTTATCCTGCTCTGGGCTGCTCGGACTTTCCTCATATAACAAGTTATACGCAACCGTCCGGGCAACTTGCTGTGGCAGAAAAAAGCAAAGTTTGCTTTAATCCACCCTACATAATATACTATTTTTTAAATAAAATCAATATTTATTAAAAATTAGTTGAAAACAATCATTAAGTGTAGTAGAATTATAATGTATAATTCTATGCATATCACAATTTCGGAAAGGACAAATTATGCTTGTTAATATGAAAGAACTTCTCGCAGACGCAGAGAAGGGGAATTACGCAGTAGGCTCGTTTTCCGTTGCAAATATGGAGATGGTGCTGGGCGTAATCAAAGCGGCAGAGGAGCTGCACGCGCCGATTATCCTGCAGATTGCAGAGGTGCGGCTCAAGCAGTCGCCGCTTGAGGTTATCGGTCCGCTTATGGTCGCAGCCGCAAAGGGCGCAAAGGTGCCCGTTGCAGTGCATTTTGACCATGGCAAGACGTTCCCTAAAATCAGTCAGGCGCTCGAACTCGGATTCACCTCGGTAATGTTCGACGGTTCGCACCTGCCGCTTGACGAAAATATCGCCGAAACTAACAGGGTTATCGCCAAAGCGCGCGAATACGGCGCCGCTGTTGAGGCTGAAATCGGCTGTGTAGGCGGCAGCGAGGACGGCAGCGAGGACATTGCAATCAACTGCACGAAGCCCGAGGACGCTGTCCGCTTTGAGCAGGAAACGGGCGTTGACGCGCTCGCAATTGCAATCGGCAACGCTCACGGCAACTACAAAAGCACGCCGAAACTGCGTTTTGACATTCTTGAGGAAGTGGACTCAATCACTAAGACGCCGCTTGTGCTCCACGGCGGAACGGGTATCACGCCCGACGATTTTGTGCGCTGCTCAAAGACAGGCATTAAGAAGATAAATATCGCAACCGCAACCTTTGACCGCGTTGAGCAAACCGTCCGCGCCGCTTACGAAAACGGCGAAATCGCAGGCTACTACGATCTGCAGGGCGCAGAGGTTGAGGGCGCATACCAGAACGCAAAAACACACATTCTGATTTTCGGAACAGATAACAAAGCATAAAGGAGAATTACTATGCAGAACTATGTAACATTTGATATGTCAAAGCCGATTGATTTTATCCCGATCGGCAGAATTGCGATTGACTTCAACCCGACTGATATGTATATGCCGCTGTCGGAGTCGTCAAACTTCAACAAGTACGTTGGCGGCTCGCCTGCAAACATCGCAGTAGGTCTTGCACGCCTCGGCTGCAAGGTTGGTTTTCAGGGCTGCGTGAGCAAGGACCAGTTCGGCGATTACGTTGTTGATTACTTCAACAAAGAGGGCATTGACACCTCGCACATCACACGCGCGAAGAACGGCGAAAACCTCGGTCTTACTTTCACCGAAATTCTCTCAAAAGAGGCTTCCTCAATCCTTATGTACCGCGACAATGTGGCTGACTTCTGCATGGAGCCTGAGGATATTGACGAGGAGTATATCGCTTCCGCAAAGGCTATTGTTATCAGCGGTACGGCGCTTGCGCAGTCGCCGTCACGCGAGGCTTGCCTCAAGGCTATGATGCTTGCA